>JAUYGE010000248.1 GCA_030690705.1 Dehalococcoidia bacterium
GCCTCAAGTACGGAATATGGGCACCATCGGCGGCAACCTGTGTCAGGACAACCGTTGCTGGTACTATAGATACCCCAACCATCTCGGCGGCAGACTCATCTGCCTGAGGAAGGGCGGTACGACCTGCTACACCCTGACACGCGACAACCGCCTCGACAGCATATTCGGCGGACCGGAAGGGTGCTTTGCCGTCTGCCCATCCGATATCGCTACGTCTCTTGTTGCGATGGGAGCAACGGTCACCACCACCAAGAGGGCGGTGGCGCTGGAGGACTTCTTCACCCCCTCACCCGGCACCCTCCTTGAGGCCGATGAGATTCTCACCGAAATCCAGGTGCCGCGACCCCGGGAAGGCTCCAGGGGCGCCTACCTGAAGTTCAGGCTGCGGAAATCAATTGATTTCGCCATGGTGAATGTCGCCTGCATGCTAACGGTCGAGGGCGGGATCTGTAGAGAGGCAAGCATCGTGCTCGGCGCGGTGGCTCCCACGCCCTGGAGAGCGAAGAGCGCCGAAGACGTGCTCAAGGGCAGAGCGGTAGACGATGCGACAGCCGAAGAGGCCGGGCTAACGGCGCTTGCCAACGCAACTCCCCTCACAATGAATAAGTATAAGGTTGCCATTGCCAGGGTTCTGGTGAAGAGGGCAATCCTGGCATCAATCTGAGACCCTCTCCTGACAACGACCGCGTTCCATGCCAGACTGAGAGCTATCCCCTGGCCGGTTTCCTCGTTATTACGTTATAAATAGTATAGGTTAATTGCCTATTCGTTATCACGAAGGGGAAGATACGATGAATACTCGACACGGGATCAGCGGAGGACTGCTCAGGAGCAAGCGCTTCGCCATTCCCGCCATTATCCTGGTGCTCATCCTGGTAGGGGTCTTCGTCGTCAGACCCATCTTCGCCGCGCGAGGGCAGACCGATCCGCTCGAAGGCGTGGATACGGCTGAGGTGACGCGCAGCACCATCCAGAGGACGGTCAGCGCCTTCGGCTATCTCATCATGCCCCATCAGGTCAAGCTGACCTTCGGTGGCTCCGGCAAGATTAGCGAAGTGAAAGTTAAGATGGGCGACACGGTGAAGAAGGGTGATGTGCTGGCGCGGCTGGACATCACCACTCTGGAGGTGGCCCTCCTCAGGGCCGAGGACACCTTCGTAAAAGCCAGGAGAGCCTATGATGACAGCAACCAGCCCTTTAGCGAGGTTGATATAGCCGTCGCCAGGTCTACTCTGGCAGCCGCCGAGGCCAGACTCACCGGGGCTTACTACTCCTGGGCCACTGACCAGGGCTCGGCTTCCAAATGGTCGTCTGTCAAGTCCGCCGAGGCTGACCTGGAGAAAGCCCGTGAAGCCTGGCGCAAGATCGAGGCCGGCCCCGACCCTGACGATGTTGCCGACGCCGAGCGCCAGATGAAAATCGCCCAGGCCGCCCTGGACGATGCGAAGAGACAGATCGACGAGGCCATCATCGTCGCGCCATACGATGGCATAGTAGCCCAGGTCTTCGTCACCGAGGGGTCCCGGGCCTCCGCCGATACTACACAGGTCATAAGTCTGGTCGATCCCACCAGGTTCGAGTTGCAGGCCACTGTTGATGAGATTGATATATCAAGGGTGAGAGCCGGGCAGCAGGTGAGTATCTCCGTTGATGCTCTGCCTGATACCACCTTCCCGGGGAAGGTCACCGCCGTGGGCCCCGTGGGAAGCCGTCAGTCGGGTGTGGTCAGCTTCCCTATCATCATAAGCGTGGATACCGCGACAACGCCTTCCCAGAGGACCTCGACCAATCGCTCCGGGGGCGCGGCCACCAGCCCGTCAACTACCGGCGGACAGGCAAACGCCACCCGCCAGCAGCCTCAGGGGAGCACTCCAAGCGGAGGTAGCGGCCTCGGACAGGCCACGGCGGGGAGCAACGGGCAGAACGGCAACCCGGCGACTGGTGCGCCTCCGGTCGGGCAGCAGCTACCAGCACTCACCACCCTCAAAGAAGGACTTACCGCCACGGGGACCATCATCATCGAGCAGAAGGTCAACGTCCTCACCGTGCCCAGCCGCGCCGTTCGCACGCAGCGTGGGCGGTCCACCGTTGAGGTAGTGGCCGGCGCCGCCACCGAGCAGCGTGTGGTGGTGGTCGGCATCACCGACGGCACGCGCATGGAGATTGTCTCCGGACTCCAAGAGAAGGAGCGGGTGGTCATTCCCAAGACGGCAATTCGGGCCACCAATGTGCCCACCGGCCCCCCGAGCGGCATGGGCGGCCAAGGTGGGTTCAGATAACAGTAAGGACAGAGGTCGCTTACCAACGTTGTGAATACCGTTCGCCCTGACCCTTCGGCAGGCTCAGGGGAGGGGCCGTTCATGGTTCGACAGGCTCACCACGAACGGCCTGGGAAGAAGTTGTTAAACGACCTCAAGGAGATAGCTTTGGCTGATTCCGTCATTGAGCTGGAGAACATCACCAGGGTTTACCAGATGGGGGATATTCAGGTCCAGGCCCTCTCTGGCGTCAGCACCCTGATAAAGCGCGGCGAGATGGTGGCCATCATGGGCCCATCGGGCTCGGGCAAGTCCACCCTGATGAATATCCTGGGATGCCTCGACACTCCGACCTCAGGCAGCTACCTCTTCGAAGGTAAGGAGATAGGCAAGTTCAACGACGACCAGCTGGCTGAGGTGCGGAACCGGAAGATCGGTTTCATCTTCCAGAGCTTCAACCTGCTCCGCCGCACCACAGCCGCCGCCAATGTGGAGCTGCCTCTCGTCTACGGGAACGGCCGCGGACGGCGGGAACGGGCTCTCAAAGCTCTTGAGAGGGTCGGCCTGGCCCACCGCGCCAACCACAAACCGAGCGAGCTCTCCGGCGGCGAGCAGCAAAGGGTGGCCATAGCCCGGGCGCTGGTGAACAACCCATCCCTCATCCTGGCCGACGAGCCCACCGGCAACCTGGACAGCCGCTCCAGCAACGAGATAATGGACATCTTCTGCCAGCTCAACAAGAAGGACGGCATCACCCTGGTACTGGTGACTCACGAGCGAGACGTCGCCCTGTTCACCCAGCGCATCATCTTCGTGAAGGACGGCAAGGTGGTCAACGAGGAGATACTCAAGACGGGAAGTGAGATAAGATGAAACTGACCGATGCCACCCCGCTGGCCCTGCGCAGCCTGACCGCCAACAAGATGCGTTCCCTTCTCACCATACTGGGCATCGTGATTGGCATCGCGTCGGTTATCTCCATGGTGGCCCTGGGACGCGGGGCGCAACGAGCCATCGTGACCCAGATTCAGGGCATGGGCTTGAACCTGGTCATGGTCTTCCCCGGCGCCACCAACACCGGAGGAGTGCAAGGGTCAGTCGGCAGTCAGGCAAGCCTGACCGTCAAGGATGCTGAAGCCCTCGTCAACTCGGCCGACGCGCCTTCCGTGGCCGCTGTGGCGCCGGAGACGCGCCAGTTTGCCCAGATCGTGGCCGGAGGCGTCAACACCAACAGCAGCGTACTCGGCGTCACGCCGGAGTACCAGGATGTGCGCCTTCTCGACCTGGCCGAGGGAGATTTCGTCACCCAGCAGGACGTGACCGCCCGCTCCATGGTGGTCGTTCTGGGCAGCCGAGTAGCCGAGACCCTGTTCCCTGACGGCAACCCTGTGGGTCAGATCGTAAGGATCCGTGAGCGGCCCTTCACCGTCGTCGGAGTCCTCAAATCCAAAGGGGGACAAATAACCGGTTCGGTAGACGACTCGGTGTACATCCCCCTCTCGACCAGCCAGTACCGCCTCCAGGCTCAGCGCAGAGGCTCAGCCCTAAGTGTTGGAACCATATATGTGTCGGCCGCCAACTCCTCCAGCATACAGCAGACGGTGGAAGAGGTGGCCAACGTGCTCCGCCAGGAGCATCGCATTGTGAGTGATGACGACTTCACCATTCGCACCCAGGAGGAGATGATGCAGACCGTTTCCCAGGTCCTGGCGATATTCACCCTCTTCCTCGGCGCCGTAGCCAGCATCTCTCTCCTGGTCGGCGGCATAGGCATCATGAACATCATGCTGGTCTCCGTCACCGAGAGGACCAGGGAGATCGGCCTCCGCAAGGCGGTGGGGGCCAAGAAGCGGGATATCCTGATTCAGTTTCTCATTGAGGCCGCTACCTTGAGCGCCGCCGGCGGGGCCGTCGGAGTGTTCTTCGCCTGGCTCCTGACCCGGGCGATGACCAGGATTCCCATGGGCAATGCCAACATCAACCCCCAGCTCTCTCCCGATATCATCGCGCTGGGGCTGATAACCGCCACAGCCATCGGCCTCTTCTTCGGCGTCTATCCCGCGGCCAGGGCGGCCCGCATGAACCCCATCGACGCCCTCAGGTCCGAGTAGCCACTGTCATTCCCACGAAAATAGTCCGTGCGCATCCGTGTCATTGCGAGCGCAGCGAAGCAATCCGTGGGTAGTGGGGCGGATTGCTTCGGGGCTTATGCCCATCGCAATGACATACTGCAGTTTATCCGCCCGGCTTGCATCGCCAGTAACACGATAGTAGAATATCGCTTAGACAACCCGTAGTAAGGAAAAGAGGAAAGTGGAAACTGAACGTGGCACCTGGGTAGTGAAGGCCGGTCTGGCACAAATGCTGAAGGGTGGGGTGATTATGGATGTGGTCACCCCCGAGCAAGCCAGAATCGCCGAGGAGGCCGGGGCCTGCGCCGTGATGGCTCTCGAGAGGGTGCCCGCGGATATCAGGGCCGCCGGAGGGGTGGCCCGCATGGCCGACCCAACCATTATCCGCGCCATTATGAAGGCGGTAACCATCCCGGTGATGGCCAAATGCCGCATAGGTCACTTTGTGGAAGCCCAGGTGCTGCAAGCCCTCGGCGTTGACTACATGGACGAGTCAGAGGTTCTGACTCCAGCCGATGAAAACCACCACATCTGGAAACACACCTTCAAGGTGCCATTTGTCTGCGGTTGTCGCGACCTGGGAGAAGCCCTGCGGCGTATCGCCGAGGGTGCTGCCATGATCAGGACCAAGGGGGAGGCCGGCACCGGCAACATCGTCGAGGCCGTCCGCCACATGCGGGCAGTCAATGATGAACTCCGCAAAGTGCAATCCATGTCTGAGGACGAACTCATGTCCGAAGCCAAAGCTCTGGGGGCTCCATTTGAGCTGGTACAGAAAGTGCACCAGACCGGGAAGCTGCCAGTCGTGAATTTTGCTGCCGGCGGTATAGCCACACC
>JAUYGE010000030.1 GCA_030690705.1 Dehalococcoidia bacterium
CCTCAGAATGACATTTGAGGCAAGACCCTAGAAAGGAGAGAGGGTAATGTTTTTCTCAGAGGGGCTGCGCCCCTCTATGACACCCGCTTCCTAAACAAGCACGGATTGCTTCGCTACGCTCGCAATGACAGAGGGGCATGCATTGGCAGTCAAGCCCTATTAGGGATATAATCCCATCATAAAAACCGCTGCAAACCCCCAAAGGAGGCAACAGATGGCTACCCGGATCGGCATCAACGGCTTCGGACGTATCGGCAGGCAGGCGCTCCGCATTATTTCGGAACAGAAATCCGGCAAGCTGGAAGTGGCCGCCATCAACGACCTCACTGACCCCAAAACGAACGCCCACCTTTTCAAGTGGGATAGCACCTACGGACGCTACCCGGGCAAGGTGGAGGCCACACCGGACGGCATCGTGGTGGACGGCAAGAAGGTCAAGGTCATCGCCGAGCGCGACCCGGCCAAGATACCGTGGCGCGACCTCGGAGTGGAGATAGTCCTCGAGTGCACCGGACTCTTCACCGATGCCGACAAGGCTGCGGCTCACCTTCAGGGAGGAGCGAAGAGAGTCATCATCTCCGCTCCCGCCAAGGGGGAGGACATCACCATAGTGCTCGGTGTGAACGAGTCGATGTACGACCCGGCCAGGCACCGCGTCATCTCCAACGCCTCCTGCACCACTAACTGCATCGCCCCGGTGGTCAAGGTGCTCAATGACAGCTTCGGAATAGTCCGCGGCCTCATGACCACCGCCCATGCCTACACCAACGACCAGCGGCTGCAGGACATGTACCACAAGGACCTGCGCCGGGCACGGGCGGCGGCCGTCAACATTGTGCCCACCTCCACCGGCGCAGCTCGCGCCGTAGCGCAGGTGATTCCCGACCTGAAGGGCAAGCTCAACGGCATCGCCCTCCGGGTACCCACCATCACCGTCTCGATTTGCGACCTGGTGGCCGACCTGAAGAAGGAAGTCACCGCCGAAGAGGTCAACAAAGCCTTCAAGGCGGCAGCCGGCGGCGCTCTCAAAGGCATACTGGAATACTGCGAAGAGCCCCTGGTGAGCACCGACTTCAAAGGCAACCCGGCCAGCTCCATCGTGGACGCCGAGAACACCATGGTCATCGGCGGCAGCATGGTCAAGGTGCTCGCATGGTACGACAACGAATGGGGCTAAAGCAACCGTCTGGTTGACCTCATGAGCTACCTGGTCAGCAAGGGGCTGTAGAGGAGATTAACCTCTCATCCCCAGCCCCTCTCTCCTTGAGAGGAGAGAGGGGAGTAAGGAAAGGCGACTGCGCTCATTCCTCCTGGCTACCGCCCTGTTTGCCATATCCGTTGCGCTGGGGATGCGCGCGGCGCCAGTTGTCTCTGACGAGATGCTGAAGAGACTGGAAGAGATGCTGCGACCCTTTGCCTCGCTGGGCCCTCTCGAGCTATTCGTGCCGATCTTCGTCAACAACGCCGCCAAGGCCCTGGGAGCCATCCTGTTGGGCGTTCTCCTGGGACTGCCACCCCTCCTCTTCATCATCTTCAACGGCTTCACCATCGGCGCGGTAATCTCAGTGCTCAAGGCGTCCCTCGGCTACGGCACCATCATCGCCAGCCTGGCGCCGCACGGGGTAATCGAGATACCGATGCTCCTCCTGGCCACGGCACTCGGCTTATCCGTGGGCAAGGAATCGCTCAACCGGCTGGCGGGCAGGAAAAGCCAGGTGAAGTCGCGGTTGCTCAGCGGCCTCAGGGTTTACATCAAATGGGTCCTACCCGGTCTGCTGGTGGCAGCCGCCATAGAGGTGTTCATCACCCCCGCCATTGCATCCTTTTTCACCACGCCCTGAAACTGTTTGTCATTGCGAGGCACGAAGTGCCGAAGCAATCCGTAGATCTCCTCTCTCCCCTGGAGGGGGCTTTGCACCAAAAGTACCGTCCCTGTGTCATTCTGAACGAAGTGAAGAATCTCGGAGCGGTGGGGCCTGTTTGTGCATTACTAATCCCACCAGAGATTCTTCGTCGCTTCGCTCCTCAGAATGACATTTGAGGCAAGACCCGTCAAGGGAGAGGGCATAACGGGCGGACTGCCTCGCGGAGTTTATCCCTTCGGCTAACTCAGGGCAGGCTCTGAGCCAATCTGGCGAAGGGCTCGCAAGGACGGCCATTTGATAAGTGACCTCCACCAGGACGTTTGCGTATGCCCTCTACTTTGGCCTACAATTCGCCGAGTGTCGGCGCGGCATAAAGCGATATGAAAGGTTCACCTGCGGCCACAGCCCTATCCAGCTCCGAGAAGGCGGACCTTCTCCGGAGGACGCCCCTTTTCAGCGGGTTGAGCAGTTCCCAGTTGGAAGAGTTGGCCGGCCTCACCGTTGAGCGCTCCTACCAGGCGGGGGAGTTCATCCTCTTCGAAGGAGACCGCTCGGACTGGTTCTACCTCGTTCAACAGGGGAGAGTCAAGGTGGTCAAGCAGACGCCGGCGGGGAAGGACTTCATCCTGGCGGTGTTCCTCCCCGGAGAGATGTTCGGCGCGGTGGCCGTCTTCAAAGGTATACCTTATCCAGCATCGGCGCAGGCCATCGACAAGACAGCCGTCCTGGGAATCAAGAAAGAGGACTTCCTGGCATTCATGGCCCGCAAACCGGAGGTGGCCTTAAAGATTATCAACATCCTCAGCGAACGCCTGGAAAAAGCCCACGACCGCCTCAGAGACCTGGCCACTGAAAGGGTGGAGCAACGGATCGCCAGAATGCTCCTGATGCTGTCGGGCAAGCTCGGCGCCTCTCTACCCTTCACCAAACAGGAGATCGCCGACATGTCGGGCACCACCCGCGAGACGGCTATCAGGGTAATGAGCCGCCTGGCCAAAGGCAACATCGTCCGCTCCGCGCGGGGCAAGGTCACCATCCAGGACGAGAAACGCCTGCGGCTTCTAGCCGAAGGCCCGCCAAGCGTATAGGATCATCGTGACCTCAGCCCTGCACCCATACCCTTTCCAGGAAGCCTTTAGCCAAGGCTCGTCTTGCGGCACCCTGTTCCACTGCTTCAAAGCCAACAATATACTAAATCGTGAAATTCTTCCCATTTCTTGTCGGTACGCCATGCCAGATGTATAATCAATCGGCGATTATCTACTTGACGCAAATGATATAATCAAGAGTAATGCGCAAACACAAGCTAGTTATTACAATTGCAGCTATTACTTTCATTCTTACTTTAGTCGGACTGGGGTTAGCGGCTATGGCTGTTAATCCGCCTTTCACCGTTCCAACGTGGCTTCCCATGTTGTTCTTTGCTCTAGCCGGCTTAATGAGCATTGCTTTAGTGTTTTACCTTATGTGGGAACTGATAATGCGAATACCGTTACGCTTTCAAGTGCCGATAATAGTGATAAAACAACAAGGCAAGACGAACTTGGGGCTGGCAACGATAGCAACGGCGAAACGACTAGTTCCTAGACGCTTGGAGCATGACGGTGTGCTTTGGGAAGATGGCGGGAGAGAGCCATATGCTACAGTGGATGTGCGTGTCATTGGCCCGCTGTGCCCAAAAGA
>JAUYGE010000258.1 GCA_030690705.1 Dehalococcoidia bacterium
CCTTGCCAGAAGAGCAGGCTCTGGCCGTCCGGCGACCATCCGGCCAGATAGCTCTGGGTCGCCAGTGGGTCGGGACTCAGGTAGACCTCCTGGGTCTCCGAGCCGTCGGCTCGTACCCGCAGTATCCCCTGGAGGGTTGGCGGCTTCTCGGCCTCCCGCTCCAACTCCTCGAAGGCGATCCACTGCCCGTCAGGCGACCAGGCGATGGCGCTCACTCCTGTATCCTGGTACCCGATTCTCTGCTGCACCAGTTCCTCATCGTTCGACCTGCCGGGTTCGGCGACCCGCAGGCTGCCCGCCCCGGTCGTGTAGGCCAGCCGATCCTCGACGGGGGACCAGGCGAACTGCTTCAGCATGACCCCCTTGTTGACCGCCGCAGCATCGGAGCCACCGGCCCGTACCATCCACACCTGGTAGTCCTTTTGGAAGGAGAACCATTCCCCGGAAGGCGACCAGCGGGGCTCGCTGTTGCGGCCGTCCCGTGTTAGCCGCTTGGCCTCCCCGTCGGGTAGCTCCTTCACCCAGACGTCCCCTCCCTGGACAAAGGCCAGCTTACCCAATTGGGGCCTAGGGGTTGGGGTTGGCCGGGTAGACTGCGCGATCGCCGTGGCGGTTAGCTCGGCCGGTTGCTTGAAGCCGACCTCCAGCTGGACGGACCCGCAGCCGACCAGGAGCACCGCGAGGGCGAGAAGCACACACGTAGCGAGACACCGCGCCATTCCCGGTCCACCGCGCTGTGGCATTATCTGCTCGCTCCCGATTGGGGGGACGTTGCGACACCCGGATCCGGCGCCGGCGGGATCTGTTCTATAGCCCTCACGCGCCACTCGCCGGCCTGTTCCACCAGAGTCGCAATGAAGCTGCGCTGGCGCCTTTCGGGGTCGAAGAAGCGGATGTGCACCTCTGCTCCCTCCTCGGTCTGTCGCCCGCCGATCCAGCCGCTGCCGCCGGCCGGCATGTTCAGCTTCATCCCCAGCGCGTGCTCCGCCGTTTGAGCGTCTACCGCAAAGCGGGCAGCCGCGGCCTTGTCTCCCCTTTGCAGGCTGTCAATAAAGCTAGCGAGGGCCGTCATTGGAGTGGGCACTATATGGCCGGTCACCCGCACATAGGCGTCTCCCTGGCGGCGCCACTCCGACTCGTACTGCTGCTTGAGGAAGACTCCGAACTCATCGAAGACCCGGCTACCCGAGACATCTCTCGGGATGGGGCCGACCAGCCGGAAGGCATCGATCCCCTGCCCCACGAACTCGACCTTGCCACCCCCACTGGCCCAGGAGTCCCGGGCCGCCGGAAGCGGCGACCACACCTGCTGCCAGCGGCCGTCCGCGAGCCTCAGGAGCAAGAACCAGGCGTCGGCGGTGCTGCCGAAGTTGGCCGGGATGAAACCCATCTCCAGAGAGCCGCTCCTCTCGACCAGCCGGAAGGCGATAGCGAGGTTGACCAGGAAGGAGAAGAGGTCGCCCTCCCCCCTGCCCCAGGTCTGGTAGAAAGCCTTGTCTCCCTGCCTCCACAGGAGGAACGCCCCGTCCGCGCTGGCCCCGATCCACCCCTCCGGCTCTCCCTCGGACCTCTTCACGTAGGTCGGAGAGATCCCCTTGGAGCGGGCGAGGTTCTGGAGAGCAACGCTCACGACGGCCTCCGGTTGGGCGAGGGTTTCCCTGGCTTCCAGGTAAACGGCGGCCGCCTGGAGGAAGGCCGAGAGGTCCCCGGCAGCTATGGTTGGTCCCGACTTCGGCCCTTCGCTGAGGGTAGTGGCCCCAGTCGGTGTCGGCAGCGGCCCGGCCTTCGGACTTGCAGTGGCCGTAGAGGCTTGGCCAGGGGTGGGTGAGCCTTGCCACCAGTCGTAAAGCGAGCCCCATCCAACCGCGCCGTAGTAGCCGAACCAGGCGCTGGCCGGACCCGGCGTCGGAGTCAGCTCGTCCACTACCGGCCTGAGGTCCGAGCCGTCGGCACGCATGAGCCAGACCTGCATCTGCTCGTTCTGATAGAACCGGCCAAACAGGATGAAGGCGCCATCCCGGGACCACTGTGCGCGCTCGTCGCGATAGCTGGAATCGCTGGTGAGCTGGCGCCTGCCCGAGCCGTCCGGCTGCACGACCCATATCTTTCGCCGGGCCCCCGCTTCCTTGGCTTCGTTGCCCCCATCCGTCTGGACCTCTGGGGCGCTGGTGTAGGCGATGTACCGGCTATCGGGGGACCAGGCTGGGAAGAGGTCCGCCCGGGAAGGCTCGGAGCGGAGCTGGGCCAGGCCGGAGAGGTCGGAGACGGCAAGATGCTTCCTGTACCAGGTGCTGCGGTAGCCGCCCTCGATGAGGGCGAGGCTGTGGCCGGTGGGCGCCCAGCTCAAGAAATCCCGGTTGAGCAGTACCTTCTCGCTCACCTCGGCCGGGGAGTCTCCCGCCAGGGGTAGGGCGAAGAGCGGCCACCCATCGGCC
>JAUYGE010000279.1 GCA_030690705.1 Dehalococcoidia bacterium
AGACCGAGATCTACTTGAGGGCTCTGGCCAGGACGGTGGAGTTGGGTAAGAAGGGCATTGTCCTGGTACCTGAGATCGCCCTCACTCCTCAGACTATTGAGCGTTTCGCCTCCCGTTTCCCGGGCCGGGTGGCGGTGCTCCACAGTGGACTCTCTCTCGGAGAGCAGTTTGATGAGTGGCACCGGATAAGCAGCGGGGACTTCGACGTGGTCATTGGCTCGCGGAGCGCCATCTTTGCCCCACAGCGGGAACTTGGTCTGATTGTCGTTGATGAGGAGCACGAATGGACGTACAAGCAGCAGGATAGGACGCCGCGCTATCATGCCCGTGAAGTCGCCGTGAAGCTGGGACGTCTCTGTGGCGCCGTTGTCATCCTGGGTAGCGCCACTCCCGACGTAGAGAGCTACTATCGAAGCGAAAGAGGGGAATACGAGTTGCTGGAGCTGCCGGAAAGGATTGCCGGCCATAGGCTTGCTTCCCTGCCAGAGGTGGAGCTGGTTGATATGAGGGAGGAGCTGAAGGCAGGGAACCGCAGCATCTTCAGTCGCTCCCTCCTGCGGGGCATCTCCCGGGTCCTTGATGCCCGTGAGCAGGCGATTCTGTTTCTCAACCGCCGGGGGGATGCCACCTTTGTTCAATGCCGGCGTTGTGGTTTCGTGCTTCGCTGCCGCCGGTGTGATGTCTCGCTGACCTATCATTCGGTCGAGGAGGGGTTGTACTGTCACCAATGCAACTACCGTGTTTCTGTTCCTGGCCTGTGTCCTCAGTGTGGGAGTCCGGGGATGAAGTTCCTGGGCGTGGGCACCGAGAGGGTGGAACGGGAAGCAGCGCTGGCTTTTCCTGGCGCCCGGCTCCTGCGTTGGGACCGCGATGTCACCAGGGGGAGACATTCCCACGAGGAAATCCTTGATAAGTTCATTCGTCACGAGGCCGACATCCTCATCGGCACCCAGATGATAGCCAAAGGCCTGGACCTTCCTCTCGTTACGCTGGTGGGAGTGGTGAATGCCGACCTGGCCTTGAACCTTCCTGATTATCGTTCGGCGGAGCGTACCTTCCAGCTGGCCACCCAGGTGGCGGGGCGGGCGGGCCGCGGAACAGCAGGTGGACAGGTGGTCGTCCAGACCTATGCTCCTGAGCACTACGCTCTGCAGGCGGCGGCGGGCCACGACTATGCAGCGTTCTACCGTCGCGAGCTGGTGGGTCGGCGGCAGTTGGGTCAGCCCCCATTCAACGGGCTGGCCAGGCTGCTGTACGCTCATCCCAACGCCGGCGTCTGTCTGAAGGAAGCGGAGCGATTGGCCCGGCAGTTAGCCGCTGAAAGAGATGACCGGGGTCTGTCCGGCGTTGAGATATTGGGTCCTACGCCCGCGTTCATCGGGCGCTTGCGTGGCCGGTATCGCTACCAGCTGCTTCTGCGAGGCGACGACCCGGGCCGGCTCGTTTCCCAGTTGACTCTGCCCCGGGGCTGGGCGGTGGACATTGACCCGGTGGGGCTGGCCTAGTTTTGCAAATCTCTGCTTTGTTCCAATATAATCCTGATTCGGGAGCTTGGATTAGTGGCTGTTCTACCATTGCGAACTCTTCCTGACCCGCGATTGCGCCTGAAGGCCAAGAGGGTGAGGGCTGTTGATGCCTCCATTCTGAAGCTGATTGATGACATGATCGATACCATGCACCATGTGAACGGTGTAGGACTGGCAGCGCCCCAGGTGGGCAAGTCCTTGCGGATAGCGGTCATCCATGTGCCTGAGCAGGAAATACTCGTGCTCATTAACCCGGAAGTGGTGAGAAAGAGTGGGGAGGTACTTTTGGATGAAGCCTGTCTGAGTGTCCCCGGGTATAGAGGACAGGTCAAGCGGGCCACTTCGGTTACCGTTAAGGCATTGAACAGGCAAGGTAAAGAGGTGCGCGTGAAGGGTACCGAGCTGCTCGGCCAGGCTCTTCAGCACGAAGTGGACCACCTGGAAGGCAAGCTCTACATTGACCTCCTTGAGCGGCCTGACCGACTGGAGAAGATCGAGTTGCCGGATGACACCTCTGGCGGCCAGGAGCGCGGTTAGCCACTCAGGCTTCCCCTGGTCCCCGCATTTGATTCTCCCTTGAAGGAAGGAGCCCGTATGGCGCCCAGTGCCCGGGAGTTGAGACAGCTGGCGGAGGTTGCGTTGGGGAGAGAGAAGGCTGACATTGTGATCACCAATGGGAACGTGGTGAGTGTGCATACGGGGGAGGTGCTGGAGGGTCTTTCCGTTGCGATAAAGGGCGAGCGAATCGCTTTTGTGGGGGCGAAGGCCGAACACACCATAGGTCCCGAGACCGAGGTGCTTGATGTCTCGGGCAGGACACTGCTTCCCGGTTTCATCGACGGCCACTCTCATATCTTGTGGTATTGCCGGCCCGACCACTTCCTCAAGCATTCCATGAAAGGTGGGACAACGACCATCGTCAGCGAGAGCGGCGAGGCGTTCTTCCCCCTGGGGTACGATGGCGCGGTGGACTTCTATGATGCAGTTGGCGGGCAGCCGGTGAAGATATTCTTCACCATCCCCAGCATGTTGACTCTGAGTCCCATAGCTCGCTCTCATGCGATGACGATAGATATGGCGGAGAAGCTGTACCGGCGCAGGGATGTAGTGGGGCTGGGGGAATGCATCTCCTGGCCCGCCGTTCTGGCGGGTGATAGCCGGGTACTCGACCTGTTTGCGCTGACCATTTCGCGGGGGAAGAAGATAGAGGGACACACGGCCGGCGCCAGGGGGAATAAGCTGGTCGCCCTGGCGGCCACAGGCATCTCATCCTGTCACGAGCCAACCACTGCCGATGAGGTGCTTGACAGGTTGCGGTTGGGTGTGTACGTCCTGGTGCGGGAGGGTGGTGTGCGCCGGGATTTGGAGGCCATCTCCTCCATCAGGGAGAGCGGCATCGATTTCAGGAGGCTGCTGCTGGCGACGGACGGCCTTTCACCGAGCGAAGTGCTCAAGTACGGGCATATGGAATTCCTGGTGCAGAAAGCCATAGACCTGGGCTTTGAGCCGGTGACGGCCGTGCAGATGGCGACGCTCAATGTCGCCGAGCATTTCGGTCTGGACGGCGACATCGGCAGTATCACGCCGGGCAAGTACGCGGACATTGTGGTTGTGCCTGACGTGCGTACTATGCGGGCCGAGTATGTCTTCAGCAGCGGTCAACTGGTGGCACAGAACGGTGTGCTGGTCCGGCTGCCCAGGGAACCGGTCTTCTCGGACGCGGTCCGGAAGAGCGTTCACCTCGATAATGATTTCGGTGCCAGGGACTTCGACATCTCTGCGGGCGTCGGAGCAGCAGTCAAAGTACGCGTCATCGATATGCACACCGGTCTGGTGACCCGGGAGAAGCAAGTGGAGATTGTATCCCGGGATGGGCTGATAGGGTGCGACCCGGGGAAGGATATCCTGAAGGTGGCCGCTATCGAGAGGACTCACCGCTCGGGCAAGAGGTTCACCGGGCTGGTGAGCGGCTTCGGCCTCAAGTCGGGGGCCATAGCCAGTAGTGACGCGTGGGACTGCACCGACATCGTCGTGGTAGGAGCCGATGATTCAGATATGGCTCTGGCGGTTAACCGCATCGTTGCTTTGCAGGGAGGCATGGTGGTCTGTGCCGGCGGAAAGGTCCTGGCGGAATGGCCTATGCCCATCGCCGGTATGCTTTCCGACGAGCCGGTGGAAGCGGCGAGTCAGGGCCTTGCCTCGGTACAGCAGAAGGCGATGGAGCTCGGCTGCAGATTGGCCGATGCTCACCTCTCCTTGAGCATGTTAACCACGCCTGCCGTGCCCTATCTGAGAATCTGCGAGTCGGGTCTTGTGGACATCGCTAGCCGGCAAATAGTGGACCTGGTGGTCCGCTGAGGCTGACAGAGCGTCCGAAGCGATAACGAACGATACAGTTCATGAAGGAGGACAAGACATGGCGAAGAAGGTTATCATCCCGAAGAACGTTTTTGATTCCAGGAAGGACCTGTTCTATTCTCAGGCCATCAGGGCCGGGAACACCATCTACGTGTCGGGCCAGGTGTCGGTTGATGAAGAAGGGCACCTGATGGCTCGAGGGGACTTTGAGGGGCAGGTAAGGCAAAGCCTGGAGAACATAAAGCGAATCCTCGATGCCGGTGGGGCAAAGATGACCGACATCGTGAAACTGAATATGTACCTCAAGGACGAGAGGTACCTGAGAAGGAAGGGATTCTATGAGGCGTTGCGGGAGTTCTTCGGTGATTGGATTCCGACGAACACCGCAGTCCAGGTGGTTAGTCTGTATGGCACCGACCTCTTGATTGAAATCGAGGCTATCGCTGTCGTTGATTGACCTCGCCGTTGTCTGAACCTGTTCATGCCTGGCCTGGTCGTCTCAACCGGTCTTAGAAAGGGGGTAAAGTCGTGCCGTTCGTCGGCTCGGCCTTCATTGCGGTCGTCGGCGGTGGGCGCTGTTCGCCGGCCGAGAGGGAGATAGCGGAGGAAGTAGGCGCCGAGCTTGCCCGCCGCGGCGCCGTTCTGGTTTGCGGCGGCCTGGGTGGGGTGATGGAGGCAGCATCGAAGGGGGCCAGGTCAGCAGGGGGGCTGACCGTGGGCATTCTCCCGGGCAGCGGCCGTGAGGCGGCTAACGAGTATGTCTCGATTCCCATCGTGACGGGTCTGGGAGAGGCCCGCAACGTGCTGGTGGTCAAGTCTGCCCAGGCGGTGATTGCCATCGGGGGAGAGTACGGCACACTATCGGAGATTGCCCTTGCCCTTAAGATGGGTGTCCCTGTGATCGGCGTTAGTACGTGGTCTCTATCGAAGCAAGGCAAGGCCAAAGTGGACATAGCGGTGGCTCAAGATGCCGCTGAGGCAGTCAGTTTGGCCTTCAAGGCTGTTGAGGAGGGTCTGCAGCGAGCCTGACCGGGCGCCCCCTGTTGGCCGTGGCGACACGTGAGAATTCTGCAGGTTAAGAAGGTGAAATGGAAATAAGGCCTGGAATACACCGCCTTGAGTTGCCTCTTGAAGGAGGCCCTCCGGGTGGGGTCAACTGTTATCTCATTCATGGGACCGACGGCTATCTTCTTCTGGATACCGGATGGAACACTCCGGATACCTTCGATGCTCTGAGCCGGCAAGTAGAGGAGAGCGGCGGCAGCCTGAAACAGATAAGGCAAATCGTCGTCACTCACATTCACCCCGACCATTTCGGACTGGCGGGACGGCTGCGGGAACTCTCAGGCGCCAGGATTGTTGTTCACAAGAACGATGCAGCGTGCATCAGGTCCCGCTATGTGGAAATCGATGGCTTGCTGGACAAGATAGCTCAGATGCTGAGGGAAAACGGGGTGCCGGAGGACGAGATCCCCGGGTTACGCACAGCCTCCATGGCTTTTGTGAAGTTGGTCTTGCCGGCGGAGCCTGACGAGCTCATTTCGGGTGGGGAGAAGCTCTCCACCGGACTTTTCGAGTTTGAAGTGATATGGACGCCAGGTCATTCCTCGGGCCAGATTTGCCTCTATGAGCGTTCTCAGAAGCTTCTTTTCTCCGGGGACCATGTCATGCCCCTGACGACTGCCCATGTTGGCCTGCACCCCGAATCGGGTCCCGACCCGCTGGGCGACTACCTGAAGTCGCTGGAACTCCTTCGTCACCTGGAAGTTGAGTTGGTCTTGCCCGCTCACGAGCACGTCTTCACCGGCTTGTCCCGGCGAATCGATGAGATCATCGCCCATCACAGGAAGAGGGACAGGGCCATCATTGGTGCGTTGAGGGGCGGCCCCCGGACGGCTTTTGAGGTTGCCCGGAGAATACCTTGGATGCTGGATTCGAGTCCTGACGGGACCGGGTGGAGCTCCTTGAACTCGCTGGACAGGCGGTTGGCGGTCATGGAGGCCATGGCCCATCTGGAGGCGATGCGCATTCGGGGGATAGTGAGGCGGCGTACCTCGATTGGGATGATTCTCTACCGGTTGGCCCCGGGGAATGGCTCCCAAACCCCAGGCAATCCAAATTGACACTGGTATTGGGGTGGACTAAAATCTAGTCCGAAGGGCCCTAACTTAACGGAGGTCCGAATTCAACATGATTGAGATGGCGGTTGAGAGTATTCGCGTCAGCCTGATGAATTATCAGCGCGTAGTGATATTGAAAGAGAAGATGGCCAACCGGTACTTGCCGATCTGGATTGGGCCGGCGGAAGCAGAGGCAATACACGTCAAGCTGCAAAACATCGCCGTCCCTCGCCCGCTGACCCATGACCTGCTGACCTCTGTGATTGGCTCCCTCGGTGCGAAGGTGAATTTCGTCGTGGTGACTGACCTCCGCAATGATACTTTTTATGCCAAGATTGTGCTTGCCGTTGATGGCAAGGAGATGGAGATTGACTCCCGACCGAGTGATGCGCTGGCCCTGGCCGTGAGGGCAAACGCTCCCATTTTCGCTGACGAGTCCGTGCTCGAAAAGGCTGGAATTCTGCTTGATCAAGAGACGGGACAGCCCAGCGCGGCGGGCGCCGCTGCTCCAAGATCGAACAGTAGCACTGGCGAGGCGAAGAAGGTGGATGAGGGCGACATCAAGAAGATGTCTGCCTTCTACGATTTTATCAATACTCTGGACCTCGAGGATTTCGATAAGCGCAAGTCTTGACTTCTAGCCTGGCGTATTAGAGGTGGTCGTTGATAATGTTCTATAGGCCCCAGGTTACCTGGGGCTTTTGTTGCCAGTCACTCACTTCGGGAGGGGGAGCTATATGAGTAGGCCGAGGGTAGTTGTCGTCGGGGCAGGTTTTGCAGGTTGTGCGGCCGCCATATCGGCTGCCAAAGCGGGAGTGGAGGTGATATTGCTGGAGAGGACGGACTTTGTGGTCGCCAGCGGCATCAGAGCAGGGCGGATGAACTACAATGGCAAGCTGGTGGGCGCCGAGGAAGCCAAGGCGCTGGGCGCCGGTGAGATGTTCGAGGCTCTGGAATCTATTAAGCTTCACGATGCCAACATCGTGGACGAGGCGCACGGTTATGTTTACAACGCCGTTGTGGTGGAGCCGACGGTGCGCCGGGTGGTGGAGGGTGCCGGGGTGGACCTGCGGTTGGTGAACCGGGTCACCGATGTGGTTAAGGATGACGGCAGGCTGAAGGCTGTGAGGGTGGGTCGGAAGGGAGTCGTTGAAGGTGATGCCTTCGTGGATGCCTCCGGTGGGACTGGTGGGGTGAGCATCTGCGTCCGCTACGGCGGTGCGTGCGCCATGTGTGTCACCCACCGCTGTCCTGTTTTCGGTGACCGGGTCAGTATAGCCACTAAAGCGGGCGCGCCGGAGTTCATGCGCCGCCGTCCAGATGGTACACCGGGTACTGTCGAGGCGGCGATCTCTCTGCATAAGTCCAGTCTTGATCCTGTCCTGCGAGCCCGTTTGGAGAAGGATGGTGTAGTCACTATCCCGCTGCCGCC
>JAUYGE010000280.1 GCA_030690705.1 Dehalococcoidia bacterium
CAGTTATTATCCCACAGAAGGGACAGTCCAAAGCGGTGCCCCCCCTAAAGGCCCAGCCCCTGGGCCACCATCTCACGGTGGAAATCGCCGTCGCCGAAGATGGTCTCCCCAGTCTTGGCCCGCGCATAGTACAGGTACAGATCATGGTCTTTGGTGAAGCCGATGGCGCCATGAATCTGATGGGACAGCGCGGTAAGCCGCCGGTAGGCCTCACCGACCCAGGCCTTGGCCGCTGAGACCTCCATGGTGGCCGGCATGCCTTCGCTCAGCGCCCACGCTGCCTTGTAAGCCACGAAGCGGCAACCATCCACGTCAATGGCCATGTTGGCGCAATAGTGCTGGATCGCCTGGAAACTTCCGATGGGCCGGCCGAACTGTACCCTGTCCTTGGCGTACTGCACCGTCATCTCCAAGACCTGCTGTGCCCCACCGACCATCTCCACGCTCTTGGCGGCCGCACTCCTGCTAAGAATCCTCTTCACTCCCGCCCAGCCCTTATTGAGTTCGCCCAACAGATTGCCCCGGGGCACCCGGACTCCCTTGAAGGCTACTTCGTACTGCTTGTCGCCGGCCATGGTCTCGAGGGGCAGGCAGCTCAGCCCCGGGCTATGGGCATCCACCAAAAAGAGGCTCAAGCCCTCTTCCGGCCTGGCCGAATCGGCAGTGCGGGCCACGCAGATAATGTAGTCCGCTACCCCGGCATCGGTGACGAACAGCTTGGTGCCTTCAAGGACGAAGTTGTCGCCGTCGGCGCGGGCCCGACACTCGATGGACGAGGCGCCGTAGCTGCCGCTCGGCTCGGTGAGAGCCAGGGTGAGGAGCAGTTTTCCCTGTGCTATCTGGGGAAGCAGGGATTTCTTCTGCTCCTCGCTCCCCAAGTCGAGGATGGTCAACCCACCGAGGACCACCGTGGAGAAGAAGGGACCCGGCAGACAGGCCCGGCCCATTTCCTCGAGCAGCACTGACAGGTCCAGGAAACTGCCGCCTCCACCGCCGAACTTCTCCGGGAAAGGCAGGCCCGTCCAGCCCAGCTCAGCCATCTTGCGCCAGAGCTCCGGCGGATGGCCCTTCTCGTCCACCTCCATCTCACGGACCAGCTTCTTCGGGCACTCATTGGCCAGGAAATCCTTCGCCATCTTGCGCAGCATTTCCTGCTCTTCTGTTAGGTCGAAGTTCATGGTTACCTCCGTTCACAGTATCTGTCATTCTGAGCGAAGCGAAGAATCCGCCCCGGGACTACGGATTCTTCGGCCTCCGCCTGCGGCAGATGGCCTCAGAATGACATCCTATTCACTCGGCAGCCCAAGGCCCCTGAGGGCTACGATGTTCTTCAATATCTCGGAGGTGCCCCCCTGGATGGTATAGCCCGGCGAAAAGAGATAGCTGCTGGTAGCGTAGCCGGAGAACGGTACACGCCGGGAGGAGGCCAACAGGGTGCCGTAGTGGCCGAGAATCTGCGTTGCCTCGCACGCCAGTTTCTGCTCAAAATGCGTGCAAAAGGTCTTGGCCAGCGCCGCCTCGAAGTTGGGCGCCTTGCCCTGACTGAGTACGCACGCTACGCGGTAGATGAGGAGCCTCCCTACCTCGAACTCGATAGCCAGTTGGGCCAGGCGGTGGCGGATTATGGGATCCTGGGAAAGCGGCCGTCCATCCCGCCTGGTCTGCCGCGCATACTCGAAGAGGGACTGAAACAGGGCGTAGTTGCTCATCAGACGCTCGATGCCGCTGCGCTCGAAGTCCAGCTGGGAGGCAATCTGGTACCATCCCCGGTTCTTCTGGCCGACCAGGTACTTCTTCGGCAGACGGACGTTGTCGAAAAAGACCTCGTTGAAGTGCTTGTGTCCGGTCAAATCGACGATGGGATTGATGGTAATCCCGGGCAGGTCCATAGGCACGATTAGCTCGCTTATGCCTTTGTGCTTGGGTGCGTCGGGGTCGGTCCGGGCCACGAGGTACAGGTGGGTGAAAGCGTGAGCGCCGCTGGTCCAGACCTTCTGCCCGTTCAGAACATAACAGTCGTCCTGCTCCTGAGCGCGACACTGCAAAGAGGCCAGGTCAGAACCTGCCCCGGGCTCACTCATGCCGATGCCGAAGAAGATCTCGGCCCGGATTATCCGGGGCAGCAACTCCGCCTTTTGCTCCGGGGTCCCGTAGGCGAGGATGGCCGTCCCCATCTGCCGGTCGCTGAACCAGTGCGATGCGACCGGCGCTCCGTAGCGGAGAAGCTCCTCCGTCAATACCAGACGGTCGATATAGGTCTTGCCCTGCCCCCCGTACTCCTTGGGCCAGACCAGACCGATCCAGCCCTTGGCAGCTATCTTCCGCGAGAACTCGGGGGAATGACCGATTATCCAGGCATCGCAACCTGGCGCAAAAGAGCCAAGCTTTATCTCCCCCTCCAGAAAACGGCGGACCTCCGCGCGGAAAGCTTCTTGCTCGGGCGTGAAGGCAAAGTCCATGGTTTTCTCCTTTCTAGAGGAGAGTGGTCGGCGTTGCCCCCGAGGCGATTGGGGTCAGGCCAGTTTCACGGTCAGACAGGTCACTGTTCGGGTGATACCAGGGACGGGATGGATCTTCCCGGCCACCATGTTGCCGATAGCGTTGAGGTCCGCCCCTTCCGCCACCACGATAAGGTCGTAGGGACCGGTCACCGGGTCAGCGGACTTTACCCCCGGCACTTTTTGAAGCGCGGCGAGGACCTCCTGGGTCTTGCCGACAGCGGTCTCGATGAGGATGAATGCCTTGGCTGCCATGGGTCGACACCTCCTTCAACACGAGCTCATTAGCTGGCCACAGGAGAGAGAAGGATTTGAAGTAATCGGTATTATAATTGGCTCTTCGAACCGTTGTCAATTCTATCTCCAGTTTGACAAATTCAGCTTTCGTGATTAGAATATCATGGTTAAGTTGATAAACTTAGTAGATTTAGCTGTCGCAAGGAGAAGGACATCAGGGTATCAATGAAGGTGGACTATGGCATCAGGGCCATGATCTATCTGGCACAAAACCACGGGCGCGGCGCCTGCCTCACGACCGATATTGCGGCCGACCAGTCGATTCCGCTACCTTTCTTGAAGCAGTTGCTGACCGACCTTCGCCAGGCTGGCCTGGTTCAGAGCCGGCGCGGCCGGCATGGGGGACACATGCTGGCGATGCCGCCAGCTAGGGTTCAGATGTACGACGTGGTGGCAGCCCTGGAAGGCCTGCCCTCCCTCTTGGACTGTCTCGCTGACCCCAGGGAATGTTCCCTTGGTATCTCCTGCTCCCAGCGTCTGCTGTGGAGGAAGATTGGCGCCGTCATCGAAGAGAACCTGAGGAACATCACCCTGGCCGATCTGGCCGAAGAAAAGCGATGCCTCTCGGAGAAGGGGACCTACTTCATCTAGAGGCGCCGGGCCTCGGGGGGATATCATGAAAGGGATTGTGAACAGCGTCCTTGAGCTTATCGGTTCTACGCCGCTGGTGCGGCTCAACCGCATGCCCGTCCGGGAATCAGCGACTATTCTGGCCAAGCTGGAGAGCCTCAACCCCGGAGGCAGCATCAAGGACCGCATTGCGCTGGCCATGATCGAAGACGGCGAAGCCAGGGGCTTGCTGAAGCCGGGAGATACCATCGTGGAACCAACCAGTGGCAACACCGGCATCGGCCTGGCCCTGGTGGCCGCTGTCAAAGGCTACAAAGTCACCATCGCCCTCCCGTCAAATGCCAGCGAGGGGCACATCCGCCAGCTTACTCTCCTGGGCGCCAGGGTGGAGCTAACGCCGGCCGATGAGGGCATGGCCGGGGCCGTCGCCCTCGCTTGCCGGCTGGTGGAGAAGAACCCTTGCTATTTCATGCCCCAGCAGTTCAACAATCCGGCTAATCCTGCCGTCCACCGCCGGACTACGGCCCGCGAGATTGTTCAAGCCACCGAGGGGAACCTTCATGCCTTCGTGGCCGCTATCGGCACAGGAGGCACCATAACCGGTGTTGGTGAAGTGCTGAAGAAGGAGGTTCCCGGCATAGCTGTCATCGGCGTCGAGCCAGCCCGCTCACCGTTGCTTAGTCAGGGAAAGTCCGGCCAGCATGGCATCTCCGGCATCGGCGCCAACTTTATTCCCGACGTTCTCAACCGCGGCGTTATTGACGAGATAATCACGGTCACCGATGAGGATGCCTACGAGACCGCCACTCATTTGGCGGAGCAGGAAGGCATCCTGGCCGGCCTGTCCTCGGGCGCCAACGTCTTTGCCGCCCTGGAGATCGGCCGGAGACTGGGGACGGGGAAGGTAGTTGTAACTATCTTGCCTGATGGCGTGGAACGGTATCTCAGCCTCCTGCTCGGCGAGGTAGGCGTCGCCGAGGTGAGCCAGAGGAGCGCCGCTAGATGAGAGTCCTTTTTGTGACGGAAGAAAGGAGACCTGCATGACTACGGCACCAAAACCGGCGGATGCTCAGGCGCTGAAGGCCGGGGGAATCATACGCCAGGTGGAAAAAGATAATTTTGTTGTCCGCCTGCGAGTCCCGGGAGGCAACATCCAGACCGACAAGATGATTAAGGCCGCCGAGCTGGCCAGCAAGTACGGGCGCGGCTACTGCCATTTCACCTTCCAGCAGTCCATAGAGATACCCTATGTGGAGGTCTCCCGGCTGGATGATCTGAAAGCCGAGATGGATAAGGCCGGGCTCCGGTTGGCCAACTGCGGCCCCCGGGTGCGCGCGGTCACCGCTTGCCAGGGATGTCGTATCAACCCCTACGGGCTGGTGGACTCTCCCGCTCTCGCTGCTGAAGCCGACGAACGATATTTCGGCATCGGCACACCGGCCAAGTTCAAAGTCTCTTACTCGGGATGCCCCATCGCCTGCGCCAACCCGCAGGAGAACGACATCGGCTTCCACGGTATGGTGGACCCGCAGCTCATCCCCGAGCTCTGCAACGGCTGCACCCTGTGCGTCCGCCTCTGCAAGTCCAGGGCTGGGGAGGCCCTCACCATGAACGAGCAGACCAACCTGCCGGAGAAGGACCCATCCATGTGCATCTTCTGTGGGGAGTGCATCTACTGCTGTCCCACTCTGGCCATGAAACCAAGGAGAACAGGACACGCTGTATTTGTAGGCGGGAAACATGGCCGCTTTCCCCGCTGGGGCAACCGCATCGCCGATTTCGTGAGCGATGCCGAGACTTTCGAGCTCATTGAGAAGGTGTCCACCTGGTATCAGAAAAACGGCAAGCGTGGGGAAAGGCTGGGCGTGGCCATAGACCGGTTGGGACTGGACAGATTCAAGGCCGAGGTGCTCGGCGACCGCTTCAAGACAGCGATTGAATGGGACATCTACGGCTCCCGGCCGGCTGGCGTTCGCTACCAGACGCTCCACACCTGGGACCCTGACTAGAGAGGAACAGAATGAAGAAGTTCATGGACCTGCGAGGCACATGCTGCCCGTACAACTGGGTGAAGGTCAAGCTGGAGCTGGAGGAGGTGGACAACGGGGATCAGCTGGAGGTGCTGCTGGACGATGGCGAGCCTATCAGGAATGTGCCGCGCAGCGTGACCCAGGAGGGACATGCCCTGCTGAAGGTGACGCCCGAGGGGGAGCATTTCCGCCTTCTCATCGAGAAGAGAGGAGAGAAATAGCCGTGGCCGACATACGCTTCAGCGAGGAGCAGATACGGCGGTATAGCCGCCACATACTGCTGCAGGGGGTTGGGGGCAAAGGGCAACGGAAGCTGTTGGGAGCCTCGGTGCTCCTGGTGGGCACCGGCGGCCTGGGTTCCCCTGCCGCTCTATATCTGGCCGCCGCCGGTGTAGGGAAGCTGGGGCTGGTGGACTTCGATGTGGTGGACCTGAGCAATCTCCAACGCCAGGTGCTGCACCACACTCACGACATAGGAAGACTAAAGGTGGAATCGGCGACCACTGCTATCCATGACATCAACCCCGACGTCCAGGTCGTCCCGCACACCGTCAGGCTCTCTTCCGAGAATGCCCTGAACCTCGTCGCCGGCTATGACATTGTCCTTGATGGGAGCGACAACTTCCCCACACGCTACCTGGTCAACGATGCCTGCGTGTTCAAAAGCAAACCCAACATCCATGGCAGCATCCTCCTCTTCCACGGCATGGCCACCACCTTCCTCCCCGGTAAAGGCTGCTACCGTTGCCTGTACCCCGTTCCCCCTCCCCCGGGCACCGTCCCATCCTGCCAGGAGGCCGGCGTGCTGGGCGTGCTGCCCGGCATTATCGGCATCATCCAGGCCACTGAGACCATCAAGCTGATTCTGGGCATCGGGGAAGTGCTCTCCGAACGCCTCGTCTTCTACGATGCTTTAACAATGGAGTTCAAAGAGGTAAAATATAAACGCAACCCCCGGTGTCCTGTGTGCGGCGAGGAGCCCAGCATCACCCGGCTGATCGACTATGAGGAGTTCTGTGGCCTGAGATAGGGGCAGACTCACCCGGAGAAAAGCCCGGTTGAAGGCACTGCAAACCTTATCCTGTGTCGTCAGGCATAAAAACCAGTGGAGGAGATTTTCTGAAATGGCTGTAGAAGTTCGATTGCCAATGATTTTGCAGAAGGTGGCGGGTGGCGCCAAGACAGTCAAGGTGGAGGGGAAGAGTATCCGCGAGGTCTTCGATAATCTGGAAAAGAACCATCCCGGCTTCGCGAGCCGCCTCTTCGACAACGAAGGCAATCTCAACCATTTCATCATGGTCTATGTGAATAACGAAGACATCCGCCTCCAGCGCGGAATGCAAACAGAGCTCAAAGATGGAGACGTCATTACCCTTCTGCCTGCCATGGCTGGCGGGGAAGACTGCTGCCGCTGAGTTGAAGGACCGCCCGGAAAGTAGTTTCCCACTGGCCCGGCGTTACGCCGACGAGATGATCGCCCACGCCCGGGAGGAAGCGCCGAACGAGTGCTGCGGCATCCTGGCCGGTCCTGCGAATGAAGGACGGGTGAAGAAGCTCTACCGCGGCATCAACGCGGAGAAGAGCCCGGTGCGTTACAACATCGATCCTCAGCAGCTACTCAGCATCCACGAGGAAACGGAGGCCAAGGGCTGGGCAATCCTGGGAATATACCATTCTCATACCCACACCGAGGCTTCTCCGTCGGCCACCGACGTTCGGCTGGCCTTCTGGCCCGACTCCATCTACCTCATCATCTCCCTGAAGCAGCCCGGGGAGCCGGTTATCCGCGCCTTTTCCATCAGAGACGGACAGATTGAAGAGAAGCAGGTCGCCATCGGCGGGTAAGGGGGTTTTATGGGCATTACAATAGGCATTGACCCCATCATATTCAGGGTGGGAGGCTTTGCCCTGGGCTGGTACAGCCTGGTGGTGATGCTGGCGGCTGCCACCGGCATCACGGTCGCCCTCAAGGTGGGCGCCGAGCGCGGTTTCAAGAAGGACGAGGTCCTGAACCTGATGTCCTGGGTTCTCATCGCCGCCCTGGTCGGCGCCAGGCTCTTCCATGTCGTCGACCGTTGGGACTACTACGCTCAGAACCTCTCACAAATCTTCATGCTCTGGCATGGCGGACTCGCCATCTGGGGAGGAGTGACAGGTGTGCTGGTGACGGTGGTCGTTTATGCGCACCTGAAAGGGCTGCCCATCTGGAGATTGCTCGATGTGATGGCCCTGGCCTTGCTCTCCGGCCAGATAGTCGGCCGCATAGCCTGCGTCATCAACGGTGACGAGGCGGGTAAGGTGACCAGTCTTCCGTGGGGTTTCATCTACACGAACCCCGACTCCCCGCTACCCCTTGAGTCACTCCGCAATGTGCCGACTCACCCTTATGCCGTATATGAGATGATTTGGAACGGCCTCACGCTTCTCTTCCTCTGGCGCATGAGAAAGCGCGTCAAGGTAGAAGGACAGCTGTTTCTCTACTACGGCGCTCTCTACTCAATGGCGCGCTTTTTCCTCACCTACGTGAGGGTGCAGAAAGAGTATGCCTTCGGCCTGCAGCAGGCCCAGTGGATCGCGCTTCTGATGATGGCAGTTGCGCTGGTGATGGGGCTCTACCTCCTGAGGAAGACCCCGCAGCGCCGCTGAGACTTCTCCCTGTCATTGCGAGGGGCGCAGCCCCGAAGCAATCCGTCCAATCTCACCATCAACGGATTGCTTCGCTTTGCTCGCAATGACGATGAGGTTGGGATGGGCAGTCAAGC
>JAUYGE010000010.1 GCA_030690705.1 Dehalococcoidia bacterium
AGTGTAGTGGCTTCGCTCTGGGCGGCCGCTGGCCCTGCCACTACGGGAGCCGGCGCAGGATTGGGCCAGGCCAGAATAGATGCCAGGAGCACGGAGGCTAAAGCAAGAAGAGCCGCAGGCCAGATCCTGGGAAACCGGCGGCCCGAGTGGCGCTCGCAGCGGCCGCACCCAGTACCTTGGGGGGATTTTACCTTATACAACATCGCCTTCCTCTAACTCCAGCCGCGGAGCGATTCGACGCACTATCCTGAGGGTGGGGAGCCCGGCTCTGCGCCGGGGGGCCCCACTGGAATTCTGGCCCTAGTGGCTTAAGGTTCCTAGTTGGTTAAGGTTGCTAGATACGCCGCGACTGCCTCAATTTGGTCCGAGCTGAGCTTGATGAAGAACATGGCGTCGACATGTCCCAGCGCTGAGGAGATCTGGCTTGCTGTCTTGCCTCGGATGTTGGGGCCGATCATTCCCCTGGCCTCTATCCCGTGGCAAGAGGCGCAGCCCACTCCGCCGGCTGTCTTCTGAAATATTTGCTCGCCCTGGGCGACAATATTGCCTGTTCCTGAAGCCGAAGGCGCTTGCGCCTGGGGCGGGGTCTGACTAGGGGCCGCCGCCGCTCCCAGTATCTGGAGTTTCTTCTGCAAGGCGCTGCCGTGGAGCCCGTTGGTGTCCGAAAGAAGCTCTCCAGTCCAGTCAGGCTTGTAAGAGACGAAGGCGCCGTTGTGGGTGCTGCCACCGTTTGGCATAGGCAGACGGGCCTTGACCGTAAGCGTCTTCAGGTCCAGGACCACGTTCTCAAAGCTGGAGTTGCAGCTCAGCCAAACCTCGTTGGCCTCCGGGTCCGGGTGCAGGATACCGTGGTCGTTGCGCAGGCAGTCGGTGTTGACGTTGCCAAATGCGTTCCAGCCCGGAACCTGAGTCCTTATGAGGCCCACGGCGATGCCCAGGTTGTGGGTGCCCTCGCCCTTGCCTATGGCCACCATGAGCTTCTCGTCCCAGCCGAGAGTTAGACCGTAGGGGCCGATGGTGCCAGCGCTGGTCAAGCCCACCATTTGCCACTCGCCGGGGTTGGGCTTGCTCGTGTCTATTCTGGCCACGCTGCTATGGTGGCCGCCGCTCACATAGGCGAACTTTCCGGTGTCGCTGAAAGTTACCCAGATAGGGCTCGGATCCTCAGTGTTGATACGGGCCTTCACCTTCCAGTCCTTCAGGTCCACTACCGCCACGCCGCCGTCGGATCCGAAGCCGGTGCGCACGGAAATGAGCAGCCACTTGCCCGAGGGGTCCCCGAAGCCCAGGTACCCACTGCCGTTAAGGTTCGCCGGGTTCACGGCTCCCACTACCCGGTTGTCGTCGCTGGGGTCCAGGGCGAAGAAGGTGCCCCAGCCGTCGATCAACATGAGGTCTTTGCCCGTGTTGGCATCGCGGATGCCGCGACCGTGGTGCATCCGGCTACTGAGAATCTTGTCCACTTTCAGGGTCCGAGCGTTGATGACGAGCAAGGCGTCCTTGCCTTGGAACTGGCCCTGGGTGTAGAACCACTTTCCGTCCGCGGATGCGCCCAGCCCGTGGTTCTCAGTGTAGGGCTCCTTGTCCAGGGGATACTGGGCAGAGGCCACCGCCTGGCCGGTGTTGCCGTCGATTACGGCTAATCCGGGGGTAGTGTTAGACGCGCTGAGTGCGAGGTTTCCGCGCTGCACGTTGCCGTAGCCGGGTCCCTCTGTGGTTACGTACACTAGCGGATGGTCTTTCGCGCTCCAGGCGTCGGGGCCGCTGGAGTCGAACGTAGCCAATACCTTGATCCCCAGCAACTGCGACCACTTGGTGTCCCATTCGGCGGCTTGGGCCGGGATGGGTGCCGGCTGGAGCTGTCCAGCCTGAATTATTACCTGATTCGGCCTTGAGGTAGGGCCAGCGCCCGGTTGGAACCTGCCCTCTGCCGCGGCCTCAGTCTGTGGAAGTAACCGACCAGTTGCGTTCTTGGCTGCCTCACCCATGCTGACAGCGGGCACCATCAGGGCTACCGCCAAGATAGCCACCAGGACCACCCCTACGGGCCAGAATCTAGCTACTAGCCTCTTTTTATTCATGGCTCCTCCTTCATCCCTCCAGTGGACCGGCATACTCCTGTAGCCCCATTGTGGAACGGCAAGGGCTCTGTGTCACTACCCAATCGGGTAGTATCGCGGCGCAGAATGGGCAGTCCTTTGAAAATCTAAGGATATCCAGGTATCTCGAAGGGTCAAGGGGAAACTGTGAACGGGATTGCCAGTGAGCAGGGGTCTAGGGGCCTTTACCTAAAAGGAAGAGTTGCCAGCCAGGCCCTGCTGCGCGGCATAGGCCGCGGCGTGGGCCCGATTTCGCAAATGGAGCTTAGCCAGGATATTCTTAATGTGATACCTTACGGTGTGCTCGGAGACATAGAGGCTGGCGGCGATGTTCTTGTTGGTGGAGCCCTGGGCAATCAGCCGCAGTACCTGCTTCTCCCGCTCCGATAGCTCGTCCTTATGAGAACGAAGCACGGCCGCTTTGGCCGATCGTGCGAATTCATCCAGGACCTTGGACGCCAGGATGGGGGAAATAGGGGCTTCGCCCCGGGAGATCCCGGCCAGCATCTCCACGAACTCCTCTCCCCGCAGGTTCTTCAGAAGATAGCCCTGAGCCCCGGCCTTGATGGCCTCGCAGAGGTCCTGTTCCTCATCGGAGACGGTGAGCATGACGATCTTCACCTGGGGCATCTCGGCCTTGATGAGGCGGGTGGCCTCCAGGCCATTGCAGCGGGGCATCTTCACATCCATAAGGACCAGGTCGGGATGGAGCGCCCGTGCCTTTTGGAGGGCCTCCAGGCCATCACTGGCCTGCCCAACTACCTCAATCCCCCACGCCGCCAAGAGGCTGGCTATGCCATCCCGAAAGAGGGCATGGTCGTCTACCAGCAGCACCTTCATGCTCATCGGACGTAACCTCCTTTCGGAACTACTAGCTTAACGGTGGTGCCCTGGCCAGGGACGGAGCTCACCTCAAAGGTTCCCCCTACCGATTCTGCCCGTTCTTTCATTGTCCGCAGCCCGAACTGGGGCCACATCCCCCGGGAGATACGATCTGGGTCGAAGCCCTGCCCGTCATCCTGTACCGTCAGACGCAGGTGGCCGTCGGCCGTGAACAAATGTACCCAGGCCTTTTGCGCCTTGGCATGTTTTCGTACGTTGCTCAACGCCTCCTGTACTATGCGGATCAACTGGATCTCCTTGATTGGCTCAAGAGCCACGTCGGCCTGGCCTTCGACAGTCACTTCAACTTGAATCGAATTCTGCCGGGAAAACCAGTCCAGGTATTCGCTGATGGCGGACACCAGCCCATGGCTGGAGACGGTGGTGCGCAGCCCCAGAATGGCCTCCCGCACGTCCGCATAGACGTCTCGAGCCGCCTCTTCCAGTTGCCCCAAAGCCTCCTCCGCCTGCGATACCTGGTCCAAAGAGAGGAGCCGCTTCACCGCCTGGGTCTTGGTGTTGACATAGCCCAGGACCTGGGCCAGGCCATCATGCATCTCTCGGGCAATGCGTCCCCGTTCCTCCAATACGGCTAGATTCTGTATCTTCTGATGGAGGGCAGCGTTCTCGATGGCTACGCCTATCTGGCTGCCAATGGAGCTGAGGAGCTGCAAGTCACTCGATGACAGCTCCCGCTCCTGGCGTGAAGCGATGTCGATAGTGCCGACCACCCGGCCCCTGGATTTCAGGGGCAGGCAGGCGAAGAACCGGAAATTCTGGTCCTTGACCGATTGGCGGAGATAGTGAGCCTCCTCCGACATATTCTGGGTAACCATGGGCTCTCCTGTCAGGGCGACCCGGCCGGGGAATCCCTCTCCTACCCTGAACCGCTCGATCTGCCGGAAGGATTCCGCGAAGAGTCCCCGGTGGAGGGCCATGGCCAGCTCTTTCCCCGTTTCGTCCAGCAGCCATACCTCCCCGGCCTCCGACTCCATGAGATCCATCACGCTGTCTACGGCTGCTACCATGACCTCGTTCAAGTTGAGGCTGCTGCTCACTGCGCCTGAGATGCGGTTGAGAGCAGCCAGCTCCCGATTGCGACGCACCAGGTCCTCGAAGAGAACGGCGTTACGGACCGCCATTCCCAACTGGCTGCCCATGCCCAGGAGCATGGCGACTTCTGAAGGGGAGAAGCGCCGCTCTCGAGTGCTGGCCAGGGCGATAACCCCCACTACTCTGCCATCCGCCTTCAGGGGAACGCTGACCGACGAACGGAACCCAAACCTCTTGGCTACCTCCGCCACGCGGGGGTCCTTCCACAGGTCCGCTAATATGACTGGACTGCCAGTCTCCACTACTTGGGCGCCGATGGGGTCCATGCTGAGCTTGGCACGGTTTAGTGGTCCCAAGACCTCCTGAGGCAACCCTTGATGGGCCAGGTGTACCAATTCCTGTCTGACCTCGTCCAGAACACAGACGAGGCCCCCCTGCACTCCTGTAATATCGAGTGCCTTGTTTAGGGCTACCTCCAGCACTTGCTGGAGCTTCAGAGTCTGTCCCAAAGCGGTAGCTATGGACGCGGTGGCCTCCAGCTCTCTGTTGTGGCGCAGGACCTGCTGCTCCATCCTACCGATAATGGTGAACACGGTCTGGGAGAAAACCAGGACACCAAGCAGGGCCAATCCCCATAGGAGAAGGAAGCCGGACCAACCGTGCAGGAATTCAAAAGGCAGGACGAAATGGCGAAGGTAGTCGAAGGCGATAAGGACAGCCGCGGGGACTACCATGGTCGCCCACTTCAGAGGACTGAGCCGCATAGCTGGATCCCTCCCCGACCAGGCACCAACATCTCTTTGTTTCCCACCGAGTTCCTGGGCGCTCTCTTGGTGCCTCATGGTCCTAGCCTTAACAGTATAGAAACAATATCACAATTGCTGGAACTCCGCCAGGCTAGGAGAGGGATAAAGGATGAGGATATCGGTAGCCGGGCGTCCCCCTTGAGGCATATCTGCGAAAGGGAAGCCTTCCAGCTCGGCCTCGCGTCCGTAACCCAATGCCCTGAAGGCATGACGTGAACGGTGTAAAAGGGACAGCCCTCGCGCGTTCCTTACCGCAAACTCACATCCCCCTCTGACAGGGCCAGCAGGCTGCCGTCGGCGCGGCGGAGGAGGAGTTGCCCCTGCTCATCCACGTCCTCGGCCACGCCCTCCTCGGGCGGCCCCATCATCCTGGCGACCCGCACCCGGCGGCCCAGGGTCTCCAGGCGAGCCCGCCACTCTTCCCGGATAGGGCCTCCTGCCTTGAGGGCCAGGTAGGCTGACTCCAGCTCCTCCAGCAGGGCCAGAAGGAGTTCCTGTCGGGGGAAGTCGTGTCCCAGCTCCAGGGAGATGCTGGTGGCCGTCTCCGGTATCTCCGGTGCCGTCCGCACATCGAAGTTGACGTTGAGGCCGATGCCCACCACGGCGAAGGTAGGACGCTCGCCGGTGATCTCCGCCTCGAGAAGGATGCCCCCGGCCTTCTTGCCCCCCATCATGACGTCATTGGGCCACTTGAGGCGCGTGGAGAGGCCCGTGGCGGTCTCCACAGCCCTGGCCGTTGCCAGGGCGGCCATCATGGTCAGTTTGGGTAGCTGAGATGCAGTGGGGCGCAAGATGACGGAGAGGAGGATGCTAGCGCCGGGGGGAGACGTCCAGGCACGTCCCAGGCGACCTTTGCCGGCTGTTTGCTCGTCGGCCAGCACGACCGTACCCTCAGCCGCTCTCCTCCGGGCCAGGCCCTTGGCGACCTCGTTAGTGGAGGCGGCCTGGGCCAGGTAGACTACGCGCCTGCCGATGAGCTTGCCGGCACGGGCGGCCTTCAGGGCGGCGATTGAGAGCTGGTTCAACGATTTACCCACTGTTCTTCTGCGATGAAAATAGACCCCACGTCAGCCGTAGCGCCGATTGTCTCAATCGGCGCGGGCGAGATCATTACGAGCCGCGCAGCTTGGGACAAGCTGCGCTACCGTTTCACCCCCGCAAGTTTTCACGCACGAGTGGTCCGCCCCTGACGAATGGGGAACTGTCATGTGCTTCTACCGGGGGAACCAATGTCGGTTGCCTTGTCCAAGGATACATCCGGGTGACAAGTATGGTCCCCCGCAACCCCCGCTGGGCACAAGGCCCCGCGCTACTAAGTGCTGGCCGGTATGTAGGGGAGGCTCACGAGCCTCCCCTACAGGAGATAAGCCTGTGATCTGGTGACCCCGCACCCTTAGGGCGGCGTCTCCTGCCCCGGCGGTCTCAGCCAGGGAATGCCCGGGTCCTTGTAGGGCTGACGTTTCTCCTGGATCTCCTTGAAGCGGGCCTGGAAGGTGGTCCCCGTGGACTTGATCCAGCCAATCAGGTGCTCGGCCTTGGCGGCCGGGGTGAAGCGATGGGCCGCCAGGCCCTCACCATCGAAGTGGATGGCAGCCTTGCCGTTCTGGCTCACGATGTGTCCCCGGGCCCGGCACATGGCGCAGACCACCTCCGTCGCCGACTCTATCTCGAAGTGGGTGCTGTAGCAGATAGGACACCGGTCGTAGGTGCCGGGGACCGGAGCCACCTTCCCCTGCTCCTTCAAAGACCGGACCAGGCGCTGGCCCAGGCCATGCGCCTCTCTAACAGAGTCATCGTTGAGCAGTATCTCGCCGGGGCCGGGGGCCGCCGCTACGTGGCTTCCCACCAGGCCGTAGCCGGCCATCATGGCGAGGCAGTTCAACTGAGGCAGGGCATAGGGCGCCCACTCCCGGCGGCCGGCAGTGGCGATAGTCACCGCCCGCTTGTCTTGCCACTGATCGGGCTTAAACACCAGGAAGCGGTCCAAGAGGACCTTGATGACCCCCGCCGGAGCATAGAT
>JAUYGE010000019.1 GCA_030690705.1 Dehalococcoidia bacterium
TCCTTCATGGCTTGAAATTCTAATATCTAAGCACGAAATGCTAGACAAATTCAAGTTGTAGGAATCTAAATGCAAAAAACCGTGGGAGAGAGTTAGTGGCGGATTGCTTCGCTTCGCTCGCAATGACTGGGACCGGAAGGACGGTGAATTGATAAACGACTTCAGTGAGTTCAGTCGCTGTCCTCGAGGGGTAGCTCGAGTTGGACCGGACCTTCTTTCGTTGGGATGGTGGGTGGCTCAAGTATGGATAGCAAGGCGCCTATGGGCTTGCCCTTCCCTTGCGGGTGGCGCAGGGGCATTTCCCTGTTGACGGCATAAACATTGCGGTTCCCCTTGCGTTTCTTGATGACATATCCGTCGGCCTGAAGGTCAGCGATGATTTTCACCACCCGTCTCTCGGTGATGCCGAGTGAATGGGCTACCTGTCGCGCCGTAATCTGCTGCTGGTAGGCGAGGTAGCTCAACACCAGGGCATGACTGGTTACAAAGGCCCACTTCCTCATTTTCTCTTCAAAATTTTCTGGTCAAATTGTGCCGCATTCCCCTTGACATGTCCCAGGGATTATGATATATTTTTCACGAAGATCGGAGGGTGATAAAAAGTGCCCGACCACCACAGCATTATACAGCTTCCTGTCAACCCCTGTGGCTTACATGTCCCAGGGGTTTTTTGTTTATTGTGCTTTCTCCACAGATGATGTTTCGCCATGAAAGGAGGTGAGAATGATGATGAAGAAGCCAGCGAAGAAGACCGCTGCGAAGCCAGCGAAGAAGAAGTAGACTGACGTCAGTCGGTCAGAGATGGCAGGCCCCTTGTCCGTAACAGGACAGGGGGCCTTCTCTTTTGGTGCGTTTCAGGCCGAGGGGCTCAACCCAGCAGAGTGGTGAAGGCGTAGTGGTGTGACTCTTCGTCAGTGAGGATTTCCTCGTAGAGGAGGCGGCTAACCGGGTCGTTCAGTTCCACACAGAGCTTGATAGCCTTCTTATAAAGGGCGATGGCGTCTTCCTCAAGGCCGACATCGTGCTTCAGCATAGCCCTGATGTCGCCGCCAACCTTGATGGGAGACGGTTTGGTGGTGGGGACGCCGCCGAGATAGTCCAGCCTCTCAGCGAACTTCTCCGCGTGCTTCATCTCGGCCATAGCAGTTTTTTTGATGATTTCCGACGGCTCAGGGCTTTCCAGTCCCTTGGCCATCACATGCTGCCACATATAGGTGGTGAGTGCTCCCAACTCCCGGGAGATAGACTCGTTCAGAATATCCAGCAACCTCTTATTATCAGCCATGGGGTCCTCCTTTGATGCTACCTACTAATGGAAGTCGGCGGTATTATAGCACTTTTGCTCCGCCCGGGCTACGGCGTCCGCTTCGAGGACACGCTCCGCGACCCCGGAGAGCAGTGTCGACGGCGCGGGCGTCAGATGATAGTCCCCTACTGCCGGGCAGGTGGCGAAGGTGAAGGAGAAGTGGTCATGGTTGTTCGGTGGCCTATAAGCCGAACAAGCCGGAGAGGGGTATGAGTGTGGCCCCGATCATCACCGAGGCGACCACCTTCCAGTTGAACAATCTGTGGGCTTCCGGCAAGAGGTCGGCCGTGGCGACGTAGAGGAAGGTGCCGGCGACAAAAGCCAGGATATAGCGGAAGAAGGTCTCGGGCACCAGAGGGGCCAGCAGCGCGCCCAGCGGCGTTAGAATCGCGGCCACTATCAGGACGAGCAACACGGCTCGCTGGCTGTACCGGGCGTTTTTCATGATTACGCCGGTGGCGAAGCCCTGCGGCACCTCGTGAGCGGCCACAGTGACAGCGATGGTGACGCCCAGGAAAGGTTCGACCAGGAAGCCTGTGGCGATGGCGGCTCCGTCGACGATACCGTCCATGGTCAGGCCTATCATGCCAAACTTGCTCGCAGTATGCCCTTCGCACTCTGCCTCCCCGCAGGTATGAATAACGGTCAATTTTTCCACTACGTAGAAGGAGAAGAATCCCAGGGCCAGGAAAAGGGGCTTGAGGCCGTCGAGCGTGATCTCGGGCAGCATCTTAAAGAAGACGGTTGAAAGCATGAGGCCGGCCGCGAAGGCAATGGTATGGCGCATGCTGATAGCTCTCAGCCGGCTATAAAGGTAGAGAAGGCCGCCCGCAAGGGTAGCCGTCCCCGAGAACAAGGCAAGCAGGAGGTAGTAGACCATATTAGTGTGGACAATTTACCACATTCTTCTTCGCATTGGAAAGAGCCTCAGTGCTCAGCCACCTCTTTTGACCCTTGGGGGGCTAGATGCTAGAATGGGCGCGAGTTAGCTGGTTTCCACGGAGGCACGATGTCGGGACATTCCAAGTGGTCCCAGATAAAGCGTCAGAAGGGTGTGACGGATGCGAAGCGGGGGAATATATTCACCAAGCTGACGCGGGAGATCATGGTGGCGGTGAGGCAGGGTGGCCCGAGCCCGGAGGGAAATTTCCGGCTTCGCCTGGTGATTCAGAAGGCCCGCGAAAACAATATGCCCTCCGACAACATCAAGCGGGCCATCGATAAGGGCAGCGGTCCGGGCGAGGGGGCCAGCCTGGCAGAAGTGCTCCTGGAAGGCTATGGGCCGGGGGGCGTGGCGGTCATACTGGACGCCACAACCGATAACCGGAACCGTCTCTTGCAGGAGGTGCGGACCGCTTTCACGCACCACGGCGGGAACCTGAGTGAAAGCGGCAGCGTAAACTGGCTTTTCGATGTCAGGGGAACGATAACCATAGATAGCACAGGCAAGAAGGCCGATGACCTCGCTCTCTATGCCATAGATGCCGGAGCGGATGATGTCAGCGTCGGCGATGGCTATGTGGAGGTCTATATGACCCCTCAGAACATAGAGTCGGTGCGAAAGAACCTCGAGGGGCGCGGCCTGTCCATAACCTCCACCGAGATATCAAGGGTGGCCAAGACCAATGTTGACCTGGACGAGAAACACGCCCTGCAAATGCTGAAGCTTCTCGATAGTGTGGAAGAACTGGATGATGTGCAACGGGTTTCCAGTAATGCGAATTTCTCCGACGCCGTCCTGGCGAAATACGCTCAGGGCTAGCGCCGTACGTCCCGACTTATCGAGATCGTTTGCTAATGCAGTTCTGTCATTGCGATGAAGCAATCCGTGATGTTCCCTCTCCCTTGACGGGAGTGGGATAGGGAGAGGGTGTGCGGTGGAAGATGAATCCCCCTCTCTCCTTCGACAAGCTCAGGACAGGTCGAACTCTCCCCCCGCCTGTTCGGCGAGGGCTTCTCCCTCCAGGGGAGAGAGAAAATGGCAGAGACAGGGTAGAGTTATCGTAATGTATGGGGCGATCCCGATGCATCGGGCCGAAGAGAATTGACGAGGATAATGGGCATCGACCCGGGCACCCGGGTCATGGGGTATGGGGTGCTGGAGGAGAGGAATGGAGACCTCACCCTGGTCGACTACGGCGTCTTGACCGCTCCCTCCAGAGCTGACGTAATCCA
>JAUYGE010000032.1 GCA_030690705.1 Dehalococcoidia bacterium
TATTTTGCACTTCTGCTTCTTGCAGCAACTCGACGATTTGCTGCGGAGACATACCCCGGGGTAGATATAACGACCGCGCCGTTGCGCTTTGTTCTTTCAGACCATCGAGAAAAGCCAGCGCCTTTCCGCGGGGAAGATGGAATTTCCGGGCTATGAGCATCGCGGCGCCTCAGTCTGCATTTTGCACCTGGACCACCGTCACGCCGTCACCACCTTCGCCGCGCCCTCCAGGACGGAACGACTTCACCAGCGGGTGAGAGGCCAGCATATCTCTGACAATCTGGCGCACGGTCCCGGTGCCGAAGCCGTGGATGATACGCCCCTCGGAAAGATTGGCGAGTGATGCATCATTGAGATATTTATCCAGCGCCGGTTCCACTTCATCGGCCCGCTTCCCGCGCAAGTCCAGTTCACGGGACACGGATGGCCGGGGCAACCGGCTTGCGATCGCTTCCCGTACCGTACGGACGGTATTCTCTGAGACCCTGTCAACTTTGTCCAGGGAAAGCCGCATTCTGGCGCTGCCGGCCGCAAGCTCTACCTCCCGGCGCGCCTCTGATACGGCCAGCACCGTCGCCATCACATTGGCCTCTCTGACCCACACAGTATCTCCCGGAGCGATGGCGCCGCCATCGAACGTCCCGCCGGCAGGCGGCTCGTTCTCCTGAGTCTTCAGCGCGCCACTCTCCATGTGCTCCCGAACGGCCGATAGCGCCTTCCTGGCAGACTCGAGCCTGTCTCTGGATTTTTCTTTGCGGAGTTCAGCCGCAACATCGCGAATTTGCCGGTGCAGTTCGGCCACTTCCAGAGTGACCTTATCCCGCGCCTCAAGAATGGTGCGACGGACATCGGCTTTGGACTGCTGCCGCTCGGCTTCCATTTCGCTTCTCTGGCGCGCCGCCTCTTCCCTTTCCCTCTCCAGTCGCCGCTGAAGCACGCTGATTTCCTGTTCTTTGCTTTTCAGACTGACCAGAAGAGTCTCCAGCTCTTTGACGCCTTCCGGAAGTATCCGCTCTGCTTCAGAAATAATCTCCGCGGGCAGGCCGAGGCGCGTAGCAACGGCCAGAGCGTTACTGCCACCGGCGATGCCTGTGGTCAGGTGATAAGTGGGCGTCAGCGTGACAGGGTCAAAATCGAATGAGGCATTTTGTATTCCGGCGGTCACATGCGCAAAAGCCTTGACTTCACCAAAGTGCGTGGTAGCCACGGTCATCGCCCCGCGCTTGAGGAAGTATCGCAGAATGGCAATGGCCAGGGCAGCCCCTTCCACCGGATCGGTGCTGCCGCCCAGTTCGTCCAGGACCACCAGGCTCTTCCCTGTCCCCTGCCGGACTATTCGCACGATATTGCCCATGTGCCAGCTAAAGCTGGACAGCGTGCTCTCAATGCTCTGTTGATCGCCGATGTCGGCAAATATGTTGTCGAAGAGGGGGATTTGACTGCCCGCTGAGGCAGGGATGGGTATCCCGGCCTGTGTCATCAGGCTGAGCAGTCCGATAGTCTTCAGCGCCACCGTCTTACCGCCCGTATTCGGTCCGGTGATGACCAGGGCAAGGAAGTCACGGCCGATCTCCACCGAAAGCGGGACCGCGGCGTCGCCAAGCAGAGGATGTCTGGCCTCGAGCAATCTTAGAACGCCTGCCGGCTCGCCGGCCGCCGGCCTATCATCACTCACATCAACCACGACCGGTTCGACCGCCTTGGCCTGGCGGGCATAGCGGGCCTTGGCCAGCGCCAAGTCCAGTTCCGCGGTGAGCGCGATATTCCGGGAGATCTCTTCTTCGTGGCTGCCGACTTCAGCGCTCAGGCGCTGGAGTATCCGCTCTACCTCTCGCTTCTCCTCAACCACAGTCTCTCTCAGCGCGCTCCCCAATTCTATGGTCGCCCAGGGCTCAACGAATACGGTCGCGCCGGTATTGGAAACATCATGGACGATGCCTTTTATGTCCCTTCGATGCTCGATCTTAACCGGGATAACGTACCTGCCCTCCCGCTCGAAAATGACCGGCTCCTGGACAGTCCTTTGTCCGTGTGGGGTCTTCATGATGGCTTCCAGGCTTTCGAGGAGTCTACGGCGTGACTCGACCAGTTCCCTTCTCAGAGACGCCAGGTGCTCGGATGCGCGGTCAAGGACCTCTCCACCCGGTGAAAGACAGTGGGCGATGTTGCGGACAACATCATGGAGTTCAACGAGCGGCGCCGCGATATTCCAGAGTAGGGGCAGCTTCTCCGAAAGCTCCTTCAGACAGCTGCGCACCTGGTGGATCGCTGCCAGAGTCTGTTGTATCTCCACAAGGTTTTGAGGTTCGAGCACTTTCCCTATGGACGCCAGCTCCACTTCATGCCGGATGTCCGACACGGTCCCGATTGAGAACTCTGCCTCTATGGCCAGGAGACGACGTGCCTCCGCCGACTGTTGGAGCAACATGACCACGTGCTGGTGATCGACGGATGGTTGCAGTTCGAGGGCGAGCTGGCGGCCGGCCGAAAAAGAGGTGAATCCGGCCAGTATTTGCCTTATCTGAGGGAAATCCAGTATTTCGAGGCTCTTGTCATCCAATCTGTCATGGCTCCGGAATGTCATCCTGAGGCCATCCGCCGGAGGCGGAGGCCGAAGGAACCGCCCTCCGCTCCACAATCATGGCGGATTCTTCGTTCTGCTTCGCGAACTCAGAATGACACACATTGCCCTTTTCATACCCGCTGGCACCACGAAGCAATCCGTGGCCTTGGGAGTCGGTACTGAGACTCACGTCTTGAATACCGATGGCCACTTCTTCTTCACCTCGGCTATCTTCTCCTCGCTCAGCTTGATAGAGGGCGGGAACTCCGCCTTCCAGTGGTAAGGCTTGCAGGCAAGGATGATGCCGAGAGAGTGAGTCAGGTCTTTCTGTTTCCTCTTCTCGGGCGAGAGGGCCGGGTCGAGGACGCTCCCCCACCAGTTGTGCACGATGTCCACGGCGCTCGCCGGATCGCACCGGGTCCCGAGCGCCCAGAGCACCTCGGTGATATTGAAGGGGTCGATATCCTCATCCACAACAATAATCCAGCGCGCCATGTAAGCCTGATTGGGATGGGCGGCGCAGGCCAGAGCCACCTGCTTGGCGTGCCCGCCGTACATCTGGTTCAAGGAAACAACCACAAGCGGCAGACTCCTGGCCTCCTCCACCTGCCACACACCCTTGACCCCCGGGTACTTGCGGTCGAGGTCGTTCCATATCTCGGCCGAGCGCCTGACGGACAGGCCGGCCGAGGTACGATGGTTCATGGTGGGGACCGCTCCCAGGATTATCGGGTTATTGCGATGCAGAATGGCTTTGACGCGGAAGACGGGTTCAGGCCGGGCGGCGCTGGCGTAGTAGCCGGTCCACTCGCCGAACGGCCCCTCTTCTCTAGTTTCCACCTCGGGAGGGACTAACTCCCCCTCGAGGGCTATCTCGGCGTGGGCGGGAATAGGCAGGTCGGTGATTAGTCCGCGGGTAACCTCGACGGGCGACTTCTGCAACCAGCCGGCGTCCTCGTACTCTGACCGTCCCCAGGGCGTGTCGCCCGAACTGGCGACGAAGGTCAGGTTGATATCCTGCCCGCAGGTTACCACCACCGGGCAGCTCAGTCCTTTCGCCCAGTACTTGCGCCGCATGATGTCCCCGTGATGGCCCGGCGTGATGTAGATGGTGGCCGTTGCCTTGCCATGCACCTGAACGCGGTAGGTGCCCAGGTTAACCCAGCCCTCGTCCGGGTCGCGGGTGATCACCATGCAACCGGTACCGATGTAGCGGCCGCCATCGAGGCTATGCCATTTGGGAGCCGGGAACTTGTAGAGGTCAACCTCATCCCCCACCAGGACATTATCTTTGATGGGAGCCCGGTCAACGTAGACCGGCGGAACGGGACGGAACTCCTCCTTGAGCCTCGCCCGCCAGTGCTCCACCAGTCCCCTAGTGGTAACATCCTTCTCCAGTCCCATGGCCAGGGCATAGCGTCTCGGGGAGGTGAAAATATTGGTTACCACGCGAAACCCGGGCGGATAACCCTTGATGGCATCGAACACCATCATGGGCGAACCGGGAGTCGCGGCGGCCGCCTGGAGGATATCTCCTATCTCTTCGTTCCAATCGGCTCCCTCCACTACCCGGCACTCGCCGATCTGCTCAACCTTCCTGATGAAGTCTCTCAGGTCGTCGGACATCGCTGTTTCTCCCTTCGTTCCATCTTGCAGTCGTTCACGCCCCCGCAGGCCATTGTTGTCATGCTGAGAAGCGACGAAGATCCGCCCCGGTATGTGGGCCCCGGAGCGGATCCTTCGGCCTCCGCCTACGGCGGACGGCCTCAGGATGACAGGCCGCGGGAGTGCGAGCTAGCCTAGACCATCCTGCGCATTCGTGTCAAGGCCCGCCGGCCCGTCTAAACAATCAGCACGCCATTAAGTTATAATTGGGCGCAAGCAATCCCTCCCGAACGAGAGGAATTATGCCGGATAAAAAAGAGCCTGCCCTGAGCTCGTCGAAGGGCGAACGGTTGGTCTCGGGCGCA
>JAUYGE010000033.1 GCA_030690705.1 Dehalococcoidia bacterium
CCTTCTTGGCTGCCCTGCCCAGCGCCTCCACCTCAGGACCCGGAACCTCAACGGAGTGCCTCAGGTATTCCGCCCACAGCTCGTGATAGTCCTTGAGGACGGACGTGCCCATGCAGAAGACCGCGTGGGGGTGGCCCGGCAAGAAGCCCTCCGGGAAGACGATCAGCCTGGCTCCATTCCTGCCCGCTTCATCAATAAGACTGACCGCCTTGTCCAGGGACGCCTTCATGTCGAACCATCCGGGCGCGTCCTTCAGCACCATGCCTGCCTGCACCGCGGCCGCCTTGAACTTGGGATAGCACTCGTAATCAAACATTTCTCGCCCTCCTCCTTCTTGTCATTGCGAGCGCAACGAAGCAATCCGTCCCCACAGACCCCCTGGATTCCCGCCTTCGCGTGAATGACAGTTCGTGCGGTTGAGATTGCTTCGTAGCCTCCGGCTCCTCGCAATGACGGACTGAGCCGTCCTTTGTCATTTCACTGGCCTTGCCAGTACCCCTGAAAGGCCCGCCTCTGCAACCCGCGCCTTGACCCGGGCCACGTCTTCGGTGTACAGACCGATCTTCTGCATCCTCTCCCAATACTCACCGCGGGCCATGCGGTAGACCCCCTTCAGCGCCTCCCCTGTCTCAAGCTTCTCTGTCACAAAGGCCATGAAATCCCCGATGGCCAGGCTGCGCGGCAGCACCAGGGGCTGCTCCACCCCGAAAGCCTGCCGTGCCGCGTTGTGGCCCGCCAGGTAGCCGGTGATGATAACGCCATCAACCGACGTCTGCCCCGACTTCTCGCCGGCGCAGAAGAGATTCTCGAACCCCTTCACCTTCAGGGAGATATCCCTGGATGCTATGCCGATGTGTCCGATGTGGTTCCACTTGCTGGCCCGCGGGTCCTCCACTTGGACGTTCTCAAAACCCGGCACCTTGCGGAAGTTGTCCTGCTCCATGTAGACCAGCCCGAAGCACTTGGCCACCGGACCGATATCGGCCAGAATGATGTTCTCCACGAAGTCCCGGCTGCGCTGCCCGCCCATGATTTTCATCCTGTCATAGTCCACCAGTTCCTTGGGCAGAGGGACTATGACCAGGCCTTCCTTCTCTATCCTGGCCTTCAACTCCGGTGCCAGGGTGTCCTTGAAAAGAGTCACGGCCGAACTCAGCATTCCCGGGGTGCCGTCAGGCCGGACCCTGGAAGCTGTCTTCCCGCCGGCCTTTTCCACCACCCCGACGCGGTCTCCATAGGCGAAGCACCTCACCAGGCACATCACACACCCCTTGCCGTACTTGTTGCAGACGGCGATGCCCCCACGGGTACCGGTGCAGTCCACAAACGCGTCCCCTTCTATCAGGCGCCCATCTTCCAGTTTCACCGCACGCAGCCGGCCATTCTCCTTCACCACATCCACTACCCGTATCTCCATGATGACCTTCACCCCACTCTGCTCCACGGTCTTCCTGATAGCCGGTTCAGCCCGTCCGGCGTCGTAGAGATAGCCGTGCTTGGCAGCATCGGGAAAAGGGACATGGTCATGCAGTTTCACCGAGGCCAGGGTGTCGAAAAGCTCACCCCCACCCAGAAATCTCAACTCGTGCTGGCCGACAAGCCATCCATTACCATTTGTCTCCCCCGCTCTGACAGCCACGCCGATGAGCATGTCCGTCCTTTCCACCAGGGTGACCTCAGCCCCCGCCTTCTTAGCCGCCACCGCCGCGCCGCAGCCCGACAGTCCACCGCCAACTACAACTACTTTAGTCATGATACCCCCTTAACTCAGACTACCCGGCTTGACATGACCCCTGTCAGGCCGGCCTCTTCAACGCGCTTCCTGATGCGGTCCACATCCGTGGTGTAGAGCCCGGTCTGCTGCATTCTCTCCCAGTACTCGCCCCGTGACATCACGTAAGACGCCTTCCTCTGCGCCTCACCTGAACAGTACTTCTCGGCCGCAAAGGCCATCCAGTCGCCCAGTGCCAGGTTCCTGGGCAGGATAAGGGGCGCCCGTCCTGCGGCACGCCTGGCGGCGTTGTGGCCCGCCACATAGCCGGTAAGCATAGCGGCATCGACGCTGGTCTCGCCTGCCTTATCGCCGGCGCAGAAGAGGTTCTCGAAACCATCCACCTTCAGTGAACTGTCACGGAAGGCCATTGCAATCGCGCTCACATGGCCGCACCTGGCCGAGCCGGGGTGCTCAATGTGGACATTCTCGAAGCCCGGGATCCTGCGTAGCTCCACCAGTGACACGTTGAGGAAGCCGAAAATCTTGGCCACCGGCCCGATGTTTCCTATGATAAGGTTCTCCACGAACTCTCTGGAGCGTCCGGCGCCCATGCTGCCAAGCTTGGAGAGGTCAACCAGCTCTGGCGGGACCGGTATCCACATCAGCCCTTCGCGCTGCAACTTCTCCTTGAGCCATGGCGCCAGGGTGTCCTTGAACACCGCCAGGCCGGTGCTGATGCGCCCCGGCGTCCCGTCGCCCCTGATGCGATGCCACTCCTTTCCTCCTGCTTTCTCCACCATACTCACCCGGTCGCCGAAGCTGCAACATCTGATGAGGCACATCACGCATCCCTTGCCGTACTTGATGCAGAAGCTCAGGCCGCCGCGGGTGCCGGTGCAGTCGACAAAGCCCTCGCCTTCCACCAGACGGCCGTCTTCCAGCTTGATGGCCCGAAGCCGGTCCTTCTCCTTCACCACATCCATGGCGCGGCTCTTCAGATGGACGGTTATTCCGGCATCCTGGAGGGCCCTCCTGAGGCGCGGCTCAATGAGCCCGGTGTTGAAGATGAAGGCGTGTTTCTGCGCATCGGGGAACTTCACGCCCTCGTACATCTTGATGGAATCCATCAGCGCCCCGAGCTCTCCACCGCCCAGGAAATTGAGCTCATGCTGCCCGACGAACCAGCCGTTGCCCCGGGTATCCCCCGTGCGCACCGCTACCCCGGCGAGCATGTCGCTTCTCTCCAGCAGGCTCACCTCGGCGCCGGCTTTTCTCGCCGCCAGCGCCGCTCCGCATCCAGCCAGCCCGCCTCCGACTACAACAACTCTAACCGCCATATGACACGCCTCGCTTCTAAGATATCGCCCGGGACATGAGCCCCTCGAGACCGGCCGCCTTTACCCGCTGTTCAATCTCCAGCACGTTGCCGGTGTACAGGCCTGACTGCTGCATCCTCTCCCAGTACTCTCCCCTGGACATGGGGTAGGTCTTTACCAGGCCATCCTCACTGCTGTGTTTCTCCCTCACATAGGCTATCCAATCGCCGATCGCCACCTGGCGCGGCAGGACCACCGGCTCGTGGCCGGAGGCTATGCGAGCAGCGTTGTGCCCCGCCACATAGCCGCTCACTATCGCCCCGTCAACACTGCCGTTGCCGGCCTTCTCTCCACCTGCTAGCAGGTTCTCGAAGCCCTCCATCCGCAGGGAGTTGTCGCGCACCGCCATGGTCACAAACCCGACGTGATTGAACCGGGAGTACATGGGGTTTTCCATCTCCACGTTCTCGAATCCCGGAATCTGACGCAGTTTCTCGAGGTGCATGTACACCATCCCGAAGCCTTTGGCCACCGGGCCGATGTCCCCGAGGATGACGTTTTCGATGAAATCGCGGGAGCGAGCGGCGCCCATCAGTTTTAGCTTGGTCTGGTCAATGAGGTGCGGCGGCATCGGCAGCTTGACCAGCCCCTCCTTCTCGATACGCTCCTTGAGCCAGGGCGCCAGGGTGTCCTTGAACATGCATATCCCTGCTCCAAGCTGCCCGATGGTCCCATCCGGGCGGTGCAGGTTCACCATCCTGGCCCCGGCCCTTTCGGCCAGGCCCAGCCGGTCGCCGAAGGCGACGCATTTCACCAGGCACAGCACACACCCCTGGCCGTACTTGATGCAGAAGCTCAGGCCGCCCCGGGTGCCGGTGCAGTCTACAAAGGACTCCCCCGCCACCCGGCTGCCATCCTCGATCTTAATCGAGAGCACCCGGCCACCCTTCTTCTCCACATCGATGACCCGGCTTTCATAGCGCACCTTCACCCCAGCCTTCTCCACCACCTTCCTGAGACCAGGCTCGGCGAGGCCGGCATGGTAAATGTAGCTCTGTCCGCCGCCGTCCGGGAAATGCACATTCTCATGCAGCTTGATGGAGTCAAGCATCTGGAAGATGTCGCCGCCGCCCATGAGGCGCAGCTCATGCCGTGCCACGAACCAGCCGTTGCCATTGGTTTCCCCCGCCCTGATAGCCACGCCCAGAAGCATGTCAGTCCTCTCGATGAGGGTGACCTCCGCCCCCGCCTTGGCGGCCGCGATGGCAGCGCCGCATCCGGAGAATCCACCGCCAACAACAACTACTCGGGGCATTATTGTGCCTCCATTCTACGGGGGAATAGGCCCACCCGTTAGCGGTAGGTCATAGAAAGCGCCGGGCCGGCGACTCAGAAAGGAATCTTGCTAAGGGGCAGAATAACACCAGAAACGGGCTCTCGTCAAGAAGAGGGCGGAGAAAGACCATGCCTTTACCTGTGCTGCTAAGTTTCCGAGGCCAAAGACCGCCGCTGGGCCAGCCTGCGGCTCACTATGGTGATTATAGTAAGTCCCACTACCATCAAGACGGCAAAAGCTCCGATGACGGTGAACTCACCCTCCTGGTAGAGATTCAAGATGTAGTAGGACATTACCATAGACTTGGGTGTGGAGAGCATGGCCGCAATTGAGGTCACCTTGGCCGCCAGCAGAAAGATATAAAGGCCGCCGGCTACCAGAGAAGGGAGCATAAGCGGTACCACGATGCGACGCATTACCGAGAACAGAGAGGCGCCGCTGGTGGCGGCCGCCTCCTCCAGCTCCGCCTTGAGCTGTGCCAGGCCCGCATTGGTGAATCTGGTGGCAATCGGGAGGTAGCTCACCAGGTAGGCCAGTATCAGGATCCAGATAGTCCCATAGATAGGATTGGGGAACAGAAGGAAAAGAATCATGTAGCTGAAGCCCACGGCTATGCTCGGGATGGCATACGGGACGAACACCAGCCCGTCGAGAAGATTATACCCCTTGGGCCGCCACCTCACCACTATCCAGGAGATGAGGGTGCCCAGCATCATGGCGCCGACGGCGACCGATGTGCACAGGATGAGAGTGTTCTTGACTGAGGGAAGGAAGTCTGCCCGGGCAAATAGCTTCTCGTAGTTCGCGGTGGTGAAGAGAGAAAGGGCTTCCCTTGAGAAAGTTTGATAGTAGGGCAGAAAGGAGGCCCAGAGGAGCACAAGGAAAGGAAGGATGGCGGACACAAAGATGAAAAACATGATGAAGGCCCCCCCGAGAGGCCGCAATCGCCCCAGGTCGATCAATCTGGGGCGGTAGCCCTTGCCGGTTATGGTAGCGTACTTACCCGACCGGGCCAGCACCCGTTGATACATGACCAGGCCTGCTATGCTAAACGAGATCAATACCATGCTGAGTACGAAGGCCTCGCCGTAGGCGGGCGGGACCGCTTGCCTGACCGCGAGGTAGATTTGCGTGGCGAAGACATAGATTCCCTGCCTCTGCCCCATGATGAGTGGCACATCGAAGGTGTCTATGACCCGCACGAACTGGAGCAGGGCCACCCCTGCGAAGGCAGGAGCGGCTAGCGGCAGGGTGACTCGAAGGAAGACTCGCACCTTGCTCCCTCCAGAGGCGGCCGCTGCCTCTTCAAGCGAGGGGTCCATGGCCCGGAAGGCCGCCCCTAACAGGAGAAAAGCCAGTGGGGTTAGAGATAGTCCCTCCACCCACCACATGGCCGGTATGGTATAAGCATCGACCAGAGGTTTTTGGAAACCGAGAGAGAACCAGATCTGGTTGAGGACGCCGATGCGCGGGCTGAGTATGAGGATCCAGGCAATGGCCTTCAGTAGCCCCGGCATAATCAGGGGGACGAACATCAGCCCGTAGGCCACATTTCTGAAGTGGCAGTTGGTCCTTTCCACCAGAAAAGCTATGGTGACGGCGAAGACCATCGACACCGCCACGGCGCCGAAGGCGAAGAGAAAGGTATCGCCCAGTGCGGTCAGGATCAGGGGGTCGCGGAAGGCTTCGCTGAAGTTCTTGAGGGTGAAGCTCAAGCTGGGGTCGAAAAGATTGCCGGGGCCGACATTCTTGAAGCTGTTCCAGAGAAGAAAAAGGAGGGGAATTACTGCCATGACGGAGACCACGCCGGCGACCAGGATGAGGACCGCCCTTCGAGAATCCAGAGGCCACCTGAGCCAGCGGGGCTTCATTGCAGTCGCTACAGACATAGCGATAACGGCCTTCCCGTCCGGAGGCCGGGCGCGCCGGCCCCCAGACTCCTGCTGTACTGTTGGTTAGCTCTAGCTAATAAGGGACAGGGCACCAGCCCTGCCGCTCAGCGCAAGCGTGTTATCTCCTGCCATAGCTGCACCGACTTGGTCGAGTTGGCGTCGGTCTCGATCTCCGCTGGTATTGGCACTACTCGCAGGCCCATCGCCGCATACTCCTTGCCTGTCCGAGAAAGCTTCCGCGCCTCGGAGCTCATGCTGGTCTCACCCATCATGTCGGCAAAGACGGCCATGTTCTCGGGCAGGGAGAAGAAATCGGCGAAGAGTTGAGCGGCGGCCGGATGGGCGGCATATTTCAAGATGGCGAGGCTCCAGGTTGAGGCGGGAGCGTCGCCTATGGGGGCGATCGTAACAGGTGCTCCCTGGCGGATAAGACGGATGGTGCCGCCGAGAGAGGCGAGGAGGAAGATGTCATACTCGCCGGCGACCAGGGCCACGCGAGGGGTGGTGAAGCCTCTCTCAATCCGTGGCTGGGTGGCGGTCCTGACATCCTTCCAGAACTGGGTGGCGCGGTCCCAGCCGAGTTTGTCGCCGTCCCTCCACATGTATGCGAACAACAGGGTGGCGCCCTCACCCGAGGTCGACAGCATGGACTTGCCCCGCCACCTCGCGCTCATCAGGTCCTCCCACTTCTTCGGGGCCTCAGCCGCTGTCACCAGCTTGTTGTTGTAGATCGGCGCGCGGGCGGTTGCCGTATGGATGAAGTACAACTTGTGCGCTGGTTGTGGGGACATGCCCACAGCATTGGGCCAGTCGTATGGTTTGGCCAGGCCCGCTTCCATCAGTAGCGGCATGTCCTGAGTCGTGGTGAAGAACACGTCAGCGCTCTTGACACCGGCCTTTTGCTCCTCCATCAGCCGGGCTATGGCAGCAGCGCCGGTCGGAGCGTCCCAGGCCGAGACCTTGATACCCGGATACTTGTTCATGAAGATCTTCTCGAGCACGCCGTGTTCCCAAGTATTAGTCCAGATTAGCAGTTCGCCCTCTTTCTTGGCTGCCTCGTAAAGTTGCCGCTCCGCGGCGGTCATGCCACCTGCCGGTGCCGGCTCCGGAGTTGGGGAAGGCGCTGGTGCCGGCGCGGTTGTCGGCGCGGGCCCGGGCGCGCTGGGAGCGGCGCAGGCGGCAAGCAACATGGTCGAGAGAAGAAGCAGGCTCACCAGCGAGTAAAAGAGTCTTTTCACGATATCTTCCTCCTTGAACGACTATGTCTAATCACCCTGACAACGGAAAGGCGCTGCGTCGGGGTCCGGCGATATCGGCGCCAAGATGTTGACCGCCTCGGGCAGGTGCCTCATCTCCTCAATGCCGTTATCTCCCGCCAGAGGTCCACCGACTTGGCGTTGTTCGCCTCCGTGTCGTGCTCCGCTGGTACGGGCTCCACCTCCACACCCACCCGCTGGTACTCCTTGCCTATCTTCTGCATCTTCTGGGCGACGCTGCTCAGGCTGGTCTCAGCGAAGGCGTCGGCGTAGTAGGCCATGCTCTCCGGCCGGGAGAAGAAATCGGCGAAGAGCTGGGTGGCGGCAGGGTGAGGGGCGTTCTTCATGATGGCCGCGCTCCAGCTCACCGCACCCACCTTACCCACCGGGGCGATGGCGATGGGCGCGCCTTTCCAGATGAGGGGGAAGGTCACTCCCAGGGACGAGAGCAGGAAAATGTCGTACTCGCCGGCGGCCAGCAGCTCGAGGGTGGTGGAGAAGCCCCTTGCCACGGAGGCGTTGGTGGCTGCCCTGGCATCCTTCCAAAACTTGGTGGCCTTGTCCCAGGCCAGGGTGTTGCCCTCCCTCCACAGGTAGGCGAACATCAGGGTCGAGGTCTCCCCCGAGGTGGACATGATGGCCTTGCCCTTCCACCTGGGGCTCATCAGGTCCTCCCACTTCTTGGGCGCCTCGGCCGGTGACACCATTTTCGTGTTATAGGCCGGGGCGCGGGCCGTCGCCGTATGGGTGAAGTACAGTAGGTGCTGCGGCGGAGGCGCCATCCCGACGGCATTCGGCCAGTTGTACGGTTTCAGCACGCCCTTGTCGAGCGCGGGCAGCAGGTCGGCGGTGGAGCCGAAGAAGAGATCAAGCGAGGTCTTGCCCGCCTTGGCCTCCTCGAGAAACTGGGCCACCAGGGCCGTCCCCTGCGGGCCGTCCCACACAGACACCTTGATGCCCGGGTAGCGGTCGGAGAAGAGATGCTCAATGGTATCGTGCCGCCAGGTATTGGACCAGATGATCAGCTCGCCTTCCTTCTTGGCCGCCTCATAGAGTTGCTGTTCGGCAGCGGTCATGCCCCCCGTAGGCGCCGGCAACGGCGCCGGCCTCTCAGTCACCGGAGACCCCGATGGGGAGGGCGACGGCGCTGGTGCACCGGGCGCGGCGCACGCAGCGAGCAATAGACCCGAGACGATCAGGAGAGTCACCAGTATAAAAGAGAACCTTTTCACGCTTCTGCTCCTTCCAAAAACATCTTCTCAAGTACGCCAGATAATTATATAAACGCTGCATTTGAGCGGAAGATAGTACCACCGTCCCGGATCTCGGCGCGGGCCAGCCGTCGCTGCCACCGATACTTTGGGCCGCTCAGCGGAGAGAGGTTATCTCCCGCCAGAGCCGCACTGACTCGCGCAGGTTTTGCTCGGTAGCGAACTCCAGCGGTATGACCTCGACATCGAGACCTGCCCTCTCGAATTCCCTGGCAATCTTGGATATTTTTCTAGCCTCGGGACTGAGGGAGAGAACGGCCACGGCGTCCGAATACGAGGCCAGCGTCCTGGCTTCTGTGAAGAAATCGGCGAATAGCTGGGCGCCCGCCGGGTGGGGGGCGTTCTTCAAGATGCCCACGCTGCGCGCCGTGGCTGGCAGCTTCCCGCCGACCGGGGCTATTTCCACGGGTGCACCCTTCCACTTACGGATGAAGACCTCGCCCAGCGAGCAAAGCAGGAAGATGTCATACTCCCCGGCCGCCAGCAGGTCTATGTTGGTGCTGAACCCGCTGGCGATCTGCGGCCTGGTAACGGCCCTGACATCCTTCCAGAACTTGGTGGCCTGCTCCCATGCCAGTTTGTTGCCCTCGCGCCACATATAGGCGAACATCAGGGTGGAGTCAGTTCCCGAGGTGGACAGGACAGATTTTCCGGCCCACCGCTGGCTCTTCAAAGCATCCCAGGACCTGGGGACCTCGGCCGGTGCTACCAGTCTGGAATTGTAAATAGGGGCCCGGGTGGTGACGGAGTGGTTCAGATAGAACTTGTGCGGCGGCTGGCCCGGGAATCCCTGCGCATTGGGCCACGAGTACTCCCTGAGAAGACCGGCTTCGACCAGGGGAGGCATGTCCTCGGCGCTTGCCGAGAGGAAGTCCACGCTGGTCTTCCCCGCCTTGGCTTCTTCAAGTATCTGGGATACCAGAGCAGCGCCCGTCGGCCCATCCCACACCGTAACCTTAATCCCGGGGTACTTTTCCATGAAAGCCTTCTCAATCACCCCGTGCTGCCAGGTATTGGTCCAGATGATTAACTCGCCTTCCTTTTTGGCCGCCTCATACAGCTGTTGCTCCTCGGTAAGCTGTGGTGCTGAGGGCACCTGCCCAGCGGTCGGCGCCGGAGCGGTAGCGGGCACCGGTGCCTTCGGAGACGCGCAGGCAGCCACCAGGACCACCGATAGCAGCAATACGCTCAATAACGAATGATGGAACCTTTTCATGTATCCTCCTTACCCTTGCCCATGGGGCGGACTGGTCTTGCCTTTTTCAAAAGGAAACCGCCACAAAAGGTGACCCAAACTATCACGGAAACCGGGAAGCTGTCAAGCGCCCTCACCGCTTTGCGCGCTCCCGGTAGACCCCGATATACCGCCTGGCGCGCTTGTCGCGCCCCAGAATCAGGTCTGCGGCCAGGACGGTCTGGCGCACAGCAGCCGCATCGACAATGGGGCAATTCACCCCGGCGGCCATGCAAATCGAGAGGAATGCCTTGTCGAGGGCTTTGCGGTCGGGCAAACCGAAGGAGACGTTGCTGGCTCCCAGCGTCAGATTCACTCCCAAGTCGGCTTTTATCCGGCGAATGGCCTCGATGGTTGCCTGCGCCGAAGCGGGGTCTGCCCCAAGACTGAGAGCCAGACAGTCGATGACGACGTCTTCATCGGGAATACCCGCTGACCGGGCACGCTCGACTATCTTGCGAGCAACAGCCATCCGCGTGTCGGCGTTCCCCGCGACACCGGCTTCATCCTGTGTCAGGCCAATAACCGCTGCCCCGTACTGTTTGACGAGGGGGAGAATCCCTTCGAGTGAGCGTTCTTCTCCGGTAACCGTGTTGATCAGCGGCCTGCCCGTGCATACCTTGAGCGCCGCGTCCAGCGCCCGCGGGTTGGTGCTGTCAAGACACAAAGGCACGTCCACTGCATCCATCACTGCCCTTACCGCCGCTGGCAGCAATGCCACCTCATCCGCGCCGAATACATTCA
>JAUYGE010000056.1 GCA_030690705.1 Dehalococcoidia bacterium
TCTTCTGGTAGAAGAGGTCCTGCCATTGTCTCACCATGCCGAGGTAGCCATTATTGAGGATGGCTATCTTGACGGCGATGTTCTCCTGGACGATGGTGGCCAGCTCCTGGATGGTCATCTGGATGCCGCCGTCTCCGGCAATGCACCACACCGTCTCATCGGGACAGCCCACCTTGGCGCCCATAGCAGCCGGGAGCTCAAAGCCCATGGTGCCCAGTCCTCCGGAGGAAATCAGCTTGCCAGGTTTGTCGTACCAGAAATGTTGAGCCGACCACATCTGGTTTTGCCCCACACCGGTAACCACAATGGCCTCGCCGCCAGTCACTTCGTAAATCTTGCGTACCACGAACTGGGGAAGGAGCTCTTTGCTCTCCCTGATGGTCACCGACGGATGTTCCTCCCGCCAGGTGTCAAGCTGTTTCACCCATTCCACGTGCAGCCGGCGGCCCACCAGCTTGTTGATCTCGCGGAGGACGTGTTTGGCGTCCCCTACAATAGGCATGTCCACCCGGACATTCTTGCCAATCTCGGCGGGATCGATGTCGATGTGGATGATCCTGGCCTTGGGGGCAAAGGCGCTGACTTTCCCTGTCGCCCGGTCATCGAAGCGCATGCCGATGGCAATGATGAGGTCCGCGCTGCTCACGGCGAAATTGGCATAGGCCATACCGTGCATTCCGATCATGCCGAAGCTCAAGGCATGGGACTCGGGGAAGCAACCGATGCCCAGCAATGTGGTGACCACCGGCATCTGGCTGGTTTCGGCCAACTCCTTGAGCTCCTCGCAGGCGTCTGACAGGATGATGCCCCGTCCGGCTAGAATCACCGGACGCTTGGACTCGCTGATGGCCTTCGCAGCCTTCTTTATCTGCGCCGGGTGACCTTCAATAGTCGGCTTGTAGCCGGGCAGGTCTACTCTTTCAGGGTAACGGAAGTCGGTTTGCTCGACAAAGACGTCTTTGGGAATATCAATGAGGACTGGCCCTGGCCGTCCGGTGCGGGCCAGATAGAAGGACTCCTTTACCACCCGGGCCAGATCGTTGACGTCCAGGACGAGGTAATTGTGTTTCGTAATGGGAACAGTAATACCCGTGATATCCACTTCCTGGAATCCATCTTTGCCGATGAAAGGTCTGGCTACCTGGCCGGTGATGGCCACCATGGGTGAAGAGTCCAGGTAAGCGTTGGCAATGCCCGTTACCAGGTTAGTAGCACCCGGCCCGGAGGTTGCCAGGCACACACCAACCTTCCCAGTGGCCCGGCTGTAGCCATCGGCGGCATGGGCGGCTCCCTGCTCGTGGCGTACCAGGATGTGGCGCAACTGTGAATACTGAGGCAGGGTATCGTACAAAGGCAAGACCACGCCGCCGGGGAAGCCGAAGATGACCTCTACCCCTTCTTTCAGCATGGCTTCACATAATATCTGGGCTCCACTGAGCTTCATATCTACATCCTATCCTATCAGAACGGCGCCGATGCTGGCCGAGCCAACGTGCTCTGCATAGCGATGCAGATATCCGCTTCTTACCCGGGATTCAAAGCGGGGCAGCGCGGCCAGCCGTTTGGCCATCTCCGCCTCGCTGATTTCCGCCTCTATTTTTCGCTTGCGGATATCAATGTGGATGATGTCTCCGTCACGCAGGGTGGCGATGGGGCCGCCGCTCGCTGCCTCCGGAGAGACGTGCCCTATGGCAGCGCCGCGCGTAGCCCCAGAAAAGCGGCCATCGGTGATTAACGCCACCTCCTTGTCAAGCCCCAGTCCGCTGAGAAGGGCGGTAGGAGTGAGCATCTCCCTCATTCCGGGTCCCCCTCGAGGCCCTTCAAAGCGGATAACGATCACCTCGCCGGGCTTTATGCTCTTGTGGGTAATCGCTTCGGTAGCATCCTCCTCTGAGTCGAAAACGCGGGCAGGACCCCGGTGCTCCATCATCTCAGCGGCCACGGCGGCGCTCTTGACCACAGCGCCTTCGGGGGCGATGTTACCGAAGAGGACGGTCAATCCTCCGGTGGGCGCATGGGGACTGGACATGGGGCGAATCACTTCCCTTCTCCCTACCACCGCCCCGGCGATATCTTCGCCCAGCGTCCTGGTCGTGGCTGTCCTGGCCTTCAATTTCAGAAGCTGCCCTATCTCTTTCATTACAGCCGGGATGCCGCCGGCAAGGTCGAGGTCTTCCATGTGTAATTCACTGGCCGGGCTGAGCTTGACCAGATGGGGTGTGCTGGCGCTTATCTGATTGACGGTGGCCAGGGGGAAATCAATGCCTGCCTCGTGGGCTATCGCCATCAGGTGCAACACTGAGTTGGTGCTTCCCCCCAGCGCCATGTCAACGGCGAACGAATTGTGAAAGGCCTCCCGCGTGAGGATATCGCGGGGACGAAGATTCTTGGCCAGGAGCTCCATGACCTGCTGTCCTGTCCTCTTGGCGAGCTGGATCCTGCGGGAATCAACGGCCGGTATAGTGCCGTTGCCCGGCAGGGCCATCCCCAGGGCTTCGGTGAGGCAGTTCATGGTGTTGGCGGTGAACATGCCGGCACAGCTCCCACATCCCGGGCAAGCCACTGACTCGAAGACACTCAACTGGGTCTCGCTCATCTCACCTTTGGCCACCTGGCCAACGGCTACGAACACGCTGCTGAGGTCGAGGGCCTTCATTTGGTCGCCGATGATCGCTCTGCCGGAGAGCATGGGACCGCCACTCACAAAAATAGCTGGCAAGTTGACTCTAGCGGCGGCCATCAACATCCCGGGGATGACCTTATCGCAGCTCGGGATGAAAACCAGAGCGTCGAACCCGTGGGCCTCCGCCACCGTTTCGACCGAGTCGGCGATGAGTTCGCGACTGGGCAGGCTGTATCTCATACCGGCATGGCCCATCGCTATCCCGTCGCAGACAGCGATGGTGTTCACTTCAAAAGGCACTCCACCCTCGCTGTAGACGCCCGCCTTCACGGCTTTGGCGAGAGAGTCCAGGTGCATGTGCCCCGGCACGATTTCACTGTAGCTGTTGATGATGCCGATGAAGGGGCGCTCCATCTCCCTCTCTGTGCAGCCCAGGGCGCGCAGCAGAGAGCGGTGAGGAGCCCGCTCGATACCACGCTTTATGACATCGCTTTTCATATGCCGACTTCTGTATCCTACGGGATAAAAAGCCCTCCTTTCGGAGGGCATGCTGACCCGCACATTAAACTAATGAAAAATATCACAGGAGCTATCTAATGTCAAGGCTAACGGATTGGCCCAGGAAAGCTTCCAGTGCTTTCTTCGATATGGCTCCAGCCCTAACAATCCGTGCAGTGGTCCCAGTGGCGTCCACGACTGTAGATTCCACTCCTCCGGGGCGGCGTCCGCCATCGATGACCAGGTCCACCCGGTCACCCAACTGGGCCCGGACTTCGCCAGCGGTTAGCAAGCTCGCTCTTCCGGTTAGATTGGCGCTGGTGCCGACTATGGGGTTACCGACGCCTCTGGCAAGGGCCGTGGGAACTGGATGTCGGGGGAGGCGCACGCCCACGGTGCCGGACCCGGAAGTCAGAATGGGCGGTAGGTTGCTGGCCGCTGGCAAGAGCAAGGTAAGAGCCCCCGGCCAGAAGCGTCTCGCCAGTGCGGAGGATAGAGAGGTCCACGTTGCAGCGACCATGTCCACCTGCGAGATGTCTGCCACCAGCAGAGGGAAGGGTTGGGTGGGGGAACGCCCCTTGACCCGATAGATGCGCTCAACGGCCTCAGTATTGAAAGCATCGGCTCCCAGGCCGTAGACGGTGTCCGTGGGGAAAGCCACCAGGCCACCTTGTTTGAGGATTTGGGTGCCTCTCTCAATCTGCGTGTCTAAGAAGATAGGCGGCGGCATTCTCTCTCATCTCGTTTGGTTCTCTTTGCGTTTGGTTGAAGTGGCATCCGTAGCCTGCAACATTTAACCGACATTACTCGCTGAAATGAGATATTACTCTACTCCTATCCGCAATTGCCAATTTATACCGCTTGCCACAATCTTCACTATGAATTTGCCGGATTTGGGAATTACTAGAGTATTGGGATAGCCGACGCCATAAGTTGACCATATCCAATCACCAATCAATAAATCCCCTAATGTATACCCGCCATGCTGATTGTATTCACTCTCTATGGCCACAATGATGTTAAAAGAAGAGGCCAGTGCGCTACTGCGGTCTACCCCATAACTAAGTACCCAAGGAGACTGATTAACTGTTACCTTCCAGACATAGTCGCCACTTCCTCCCTTCGTAGTTAAGGTCTTTAAGCGTATTTCCTTGTAAAATGGGTAGCCATTTGTTGAAACAAGATAATCCTCAGTCGGAGAGGGATTTATAACTCTCTTGGGTAGGGGCGCAACATATGTGCTCCCCGTTTCA
>JAUYGE010000062.1 GCA_030690705.1 Dehalococcoidia bacterium
GCTTCTGCCTCCTTTTCCTTGTTTGTCAGATTGCGTTCTCTACGTTCCGCGCCATCGATCTTGCGTTCCAGGTTCTCCTCTTTTTGGGTCAGACGGCGTTCCTGCTTTTTCAGTTCCTCGCGGGTTTCCTTGTATTCTGCCTCTAGCTGGGCTCTCGCCTTGATGGATTCCTCCTTGGCCTCGAGGAGGAGCTCCTTCTGTTTTGCTCTGGCCTCTTCGATTATCTGCTCGTTTTGCTGTTGAGCATCCTTCAGTCTCTTGGTGGCTGTGAAGAGCCGGGCGAAGAATACAATGGCACCCCCCAGGAGGAACGCCGCCAACGATACGGCAACTGTCGTAATTATCGTTGACACTTTGCATCTCCTTCTTCAATCTTTCCCCAGTATGGTTAGCGGGTAATCTTAGTCTATGATAGCTTTGACTGTCAAACAACCGAAGCTTGAGTGTTGATGTTCTATGATTCTGTCACCATTTAAGTGTTCTGAGAAAATGTCACCCTATGAAAGAGAGAGTGACATTGAGCTTAGAGGAACAGAGGAGACTGATGGTACTCAACCGGGTGGAGAGGGGTGGGGTGGTTGGGAGGCAAGCCGCGGAGATGTTGGGCATCTCACTACGCCATCTAAGGAGGCTGATGGCAGCGTACAGAAAGGAGGGTGCTAAAGCGCTGGCCCATGGGAATCGGGGGAGGAATCCACGCCACACTCTTGCGGCTCGAGTTAAGGAGGCAGTGGTGAACTTGTGGAGGTCGAAATACACTGGTTTCAATACCCAGCATTTCACTGAGCTCCTGGAGGAAAGAGAAGGCATCAAGTTATCGCGGTCTTCAGTGCGTCGCCTTCTTCTTGGGGTAGGGATAAGGAGTCCCCGAAAGAGGCGAGCGCCGAAGCACCGGAGCCGGCGGGAGCGCTATCCGCAGAAGGGGATGCTGCTCCAGATCGATGCTTCCGAGCATGACTGGCTGGAGGGGCGAGGCCCCCGGCTCACCCTGGCGGGAGCCATAGATGACGCCACCGGCGAGGCGCCTTGTGCCTTGTTCCGCGAACAGGAGGACAGTCAGGGATACTTTCTCCTGTTCCGCGAGATTGTCGGCAGGTACGGCATACCCATGGCGGTCTATCGGGACCGGCACAGCATATTCGAATCGCCAAGGGGCGCCCCTGAGTCACTCGAGGAGCAACTGGAAGGGCGAAAGCGACCCACCCAGTTCGGGCGACTGATGGAAGAACTGGGTATCACGTCTATCCCATCGAATTCACCCCAGGGCCGGGGCCGTATTGAGAGACTGTGGGGGACTTTCCAGGACCGGCTACGAAGTGAGCTGCGCCTGGTGGGGGCAAAGACACTCGAAGAGGCCAACCGGGTGCTGTTGGACTTCCTGCCCCGGTACAATCGGAAGTTCGCCGTCGCCCCGGCTGAGCCAGGCTCGGCCTATCGCCAGCCCGGGGAGGATTTTGATGCCGACCGGGTCTTCTGCTTCAAATACTACCGCACCGTGGGCCTGGACAATGTGGTACGCTTTGGCGAGCACAGGCTACAGATCATGCCCAGCAATGGCCGGCTCAGCTACGCCCGCGCCCGGGTCGAAGTACACGAGAGGATGGATGGCAGTCTGGCGGTGTACCACGAGGAACATTGCCTGGCGACAAGCCAGGCGCCACCGGAAGCTCCGGTACTGCGATTGACCCGGAAGATCGGCAACCAGACCACGGCGACTGGCGCCCCGAGGCCGCCCGTCCAGGTCGCCCCAGCGCCGGCGGCACGGTCCCCGAGCACTACGGGCCGGAGGCCCGCGCCGGACCACCCGTGGCGTCACCGACTCACGACATTCGTGGACAGAGGAAGTAGGGGGTGACAAATTCACTGAACAATTAAGGTGACATTTTCACTGGACAGCAACA
>JAUYGE010000073.1 GCA_030690705.1 Dehalococcoidia bacterium
ACCTGTGGGCTCGGATGGCGGCGGGGGGTGAAATCATCGGCGGCAAGATGTTTTACGCGGCGAGGGAGTACCTGGCCGGGCGGCACAGACGGTATCCCCCCTTGAGAGGATTAGGTACGTGGGCTTCCAACGGCTTGAGGACGGTATGCCGTCTGGACACGAGATTCGAGATTGCCGCCACCAGGGGTGTGGTGAACGTGTTGTACACTATCCAGAGAAGGGGTGAGGGAGGAGGGGCTGTACTTCACGTGGTGGTGAACCTGGGCGGAATTCAGAGAGAGGGCTGCACAGGCATGGTTATCGCGAATGAGCAGGGCGCCAACTACTTTGACCGGTACCGCGATTCAAAGCAGGCACTGGTGGGAAGAGCGATTGGTACATGGGATGAGACGCAGGCCGAATTTGCGTCTTTCGTTGACTCCAGGGACAACATAGCCTTCGTGCTTCGCAGGATAGAAGGGGCCAGGATGTTCCGGGGTTGGGAGAGGGTGGAAAACCGTCTTGCCTGGTCCGGACTCGGCTACGTGATTCCCGTAAATACAGTTAGCTTTGCCTACGACATTCAGATAGGAACTCCGAATGACCTCCGTTCTGCTCGTATACCCGTATTTTAAGCCTCGCCGCGACAGGTCGATCTTCCGTTTCCCGCCTCTGGGACTCAGCTACGTTGCGGCCAGCCTCAGGAAGGCCGGCTATCCCGTAAGGATTCTGGACTGCACTTTCACCGACAGGGCCGACGCATTGAATGAAGCCGTAAGTCGCCGCCCGGATGTAGTCGGGGTGTGCAGCATGGCGGGTATGCAAGAAGACAGCCTCGCCTTCGCCAGGCGACTGCGGGGTAAGTGCCAGCTGCTGGTTGCGGGCGGGCCCCTTCCCACGTGCGATCCGGCATCCTTTGTGAACGATTTCGATGTGGTGGTGAGGGGGGAAGGGGAGCGCGCCCTGGTGGAGGTCCTGGCGGCGCATGAGGGCGAAAGCAGCCCCGATTCCATACCCGGAATCGCATTCCGAGGGGGAAACGGTCGCCCGGGAGGCAACCGGGATGGGGAGATTGTTCTCACCCCTCCGCGCCAGCTCGAGGCTGACCTGGACGAGATTCCGTTCCCGGCGAGAGACCTGCTTCCCAATCAGAAGTACATTGACCATTTGAGGAGGCGCTTCGGTCAGGCGACTACCACGGTAATGACGACCCGGGGTTGTCCCTTTACCTGCGAGTACTGCAGCAGCGCGGTTTTCGGCGTGTCATACCGCGAGAGGTCGCCCGGGAACGTGATTGATGAGGTTGAGCAAGCCCTTTCGTTGGGATACGACCGGATTCATTTCGCCGATGACGTTTTCACTTTGAGAAAAGAGCGCGTGCTCAGGGTATGTCGGGAAATCAGGGCCAGGGGACTGCATTTCAAATGGGAGTGCCTCGGCAGAGTGGACTCCGCCGACCGCGAGCTATTGATGGAGATGAAGGAGGCCGGTTGCGACCGCATATTCTTTGGTATCGAGTCTGGAAATGAGCAGGTACTTGGCCTGATGAGAAAGAGGATTAGCCTGGAAAGTGCGCGGGTGACGGTGGAGACAGCCCATAGCCTGGGAATAAGGACGGGAGCGTTCTTCATCCTGTGCTATCCGGGAGAGACAGACCGCACCGTGCTGAACACCATCCGGTTTGCCAACTCCCTTACTCTTGACTACCTGTCCTTCACCAGACCCTACATACTGGCGGGCACCGCCCTCTACGAAAGGGTAAGAAGCCGGATTCCCGGAGAGGGCGGTGCTCCAGGGCGCCGCCTGTTCGACCGCAGCCTGGTCTTCGACGCCGAGTTTTCCCGCAGAAAGATGGAGTACGCGGTCATGAAGGGCAACGGGCAGTTCTGGCTGGGAAAGAGACTGGGCCGGTTTGCGTTTCTGGTGGCCAAGCCCTTCGAGATAGTGACCGACGCCGTCTTCAGGCTGATGAAGTAGCCTGTAACTTCGTCTCAACCAACCCCACCACTGTCATTCTGAGTTCGCGAAGCAGAAC
>JAUYGE010000086.1 GCA_030690705.1 Dehalococcoidia bacterium
GTCTTTCGGCGGAGAAGTGGGAGGAGCTGAGGAGGGAAGCCCGAGAACTCGGCATCGGGCCAACCACCCTCACCCGTATGTGGATACTGGAGCGATTGCGCCAGCGGACAAAGGCAGGGGTTTCCAAATGATGCATGTTCGCCTGTCGGATGGCAGGGAAGTCAACGTGCCGGTTGAATGGTTCCCAAAGTTAAGGGGTGCCACCGAGAAGCAGAGGAAAAGCTGGCGCCTGACCGGCAAAGGCATCGGGATACACTGGGAAGACATAGACGAGGATATCTCAGTAGCCGCCTTGTTGGGAGCGTAGCCCCTACCTCAGCCGCAGCAGCGTAATGTCGCGACCGAAGATGAGCCCCAGGAACCAGTCGAGGGCCACCCTGGTGCGGTTGTAGAACCCGGCCATGATATTGAGGTAGACCACCAGCCAGAAGACACGGGCCAGCAGTCCCGGAACGCGGAAACCATAGACTTTCACCACCGCCGAGTGAGAGCCGAGAGATACCAGTTGGCCCATATGGGAATAACTATACACTTTCTTGGGCCGTCCTCTCAGGTCGGCCAGGATATTGGCGGCCGCCACCGCAGGCTGTCGCACGGCTACGTGGGCGGTGGCCGGCAGCGGCTGGCCCGCCTTGTCCTTCACATGAGCGTTGTCACCCAGGGCGTAGACACCCGCGAAACCCGGCACCTCCAGGTGCTCGTCCACTTTCACCCTTCCGGAGGCGTCTTTGTCAACGGGCAGAGCGGCTACCACAGGGTTGGCGCTTATGCCGGCGACCCAGACTACCGTACACGTCGACAGGCTATCCGTCCCGTTCAACTCCAGGCCGTCATCCCACACGCGGGTGACCCTTGACCCCAATCTGACCTCAATCCCTTCTTCCTTTATCTGGCGAAGCGCGTAGGCAGCCAGATTTTCGTCGAAATCGGGGAGGATTCTCTCCTGCCCCTGCACCAGGATAAGGCGCACTATGCTGCGCCGGACGCGCGGGTAATGGCGGATGAGCGAGTCCACAATGAAGTCCCGCATCTCGGTCACCAGCTGCACGCCGGTGTATCCGCCACCGACCACCACGAAAGTCAGCATCTTCTTCTGCTCCGCTTCATCCGCCGTGTCCGCCTGCTCAAACATCTCGATGATGTGATTGCGCAGGTAGATGCCGTCAACCAGGGTCTTGAGGGTAAAGACATTCTTGGCAAGGGCCGGCAGTCCCGTGGTATCGGTGACGCTGCCCAGCGCCAGGACCAGGTAGTCGTACGGGAGAGTTTCCTGGTCGGTGACTACCTTCTTCGCCGCCAGGTCGACGGAGCGCACCTCCCTTTGAAGGAAGTTGAACCTCCGGTCACCGCGCAGCTTGCGGTAGGGGTAGGCGATGTGGCGCGTCTCCACGCCACCCGTGGCCACCTCGTGGAGAAGAGGGGTGAAGAGGAAGAAGTTCTCGTTGCTCACCAGGGTGAGGTCGATGTCCGGCTGCCCCCGGAGGGCTTTCTCCAGGCGCAGGGTAGTGTGGACCCCCGCGAACCCGCCTCCGAGCACCAGAATCCTGGCGGCCCCGGGTCCCCGATGCGGCGGGGTTTCCGGAATCCCGACATCTCGGGACGGCTCGGCTTTCGGCTCGCGATACGTCAGCCTCTTGACCTTCTCCCGGAACACCTCCCACGACAGCCGTCCCAGGAACGTCGGACTGATGGCGCTCATAAGGATATGGCGGTAGCTGTAGCTGCCGGTGAACATCCCCCAGATAATCATGTTGAAGGGCCGGCGAGAACGCGGCTTCGCCCTTTCCTCGTCCGCCAGCTTCGAGTGAGCCGCAAAGAAGGAAGCCGAATGATTCACCGCTTCGTTAAGCGCAAACAGGACCTGCCCCGCCCGATTGTCCAGACTGATCTGGCGGCAGCGAGGCATATAATGGCGGTGGAAATCCTCCCGGGTGATGCCATGATGGACCATGGTATGGGCCGCCTCGCGGGCCGTCAGCAGGGCGGAGCCTATGCCATCCTTATAGAAACGGGTGGCCTGCGCGTCTCCGACAGCTACAAAGCGGTCGGCGTAGAGCCCCTTCGCGGACCGGATGGCAATGCGCGGCCGGCAGCCGCAGGCCCGGTGATAGGGGAAGGGCATGGCCAGCTTCACCAGCGGGTGGGAGAGGAACTCCTCGACGGAAGGAAGTCGGCCCTTCTTGCCGAGCAAGGAAACGTTGACGAAGTCGCCCTTGGGTATTAGGGTGCCGAAGACGAGATTGGCGCCGGGGATGAAGAAGACCTGGACCTTGGTGCCCAGGTAGGCCTGGATGTCCTCCCGGCGAGCATGAAGCTCGTCCTGCACCATCTGAAGTGTGGCCGCGGGTCGAGCGTCCAGGTCTGGTATGTCCACGGGCAAGGTGTTCACCCCGCCGGCCAGCACCGCCGCCTCGTAGTACTCCTTGCGCTCGCCGACCTCCAGGGTGGGCCTGGGATACACCAGCAGCCGCCGCACCCTCTGAGGAAATACGGTCGCACCTCGCCTCTCGGCTTCCTTCAACAGAAAATCGTCGAAGCTTATTGGCGCGGCCGGTGCGTAAAGCCGGGGGCCTCCGCCACGGTAGACGCTGAGTATGTCCTGTTCCGGCTGCGGGTTGCACACCTCCATAACCCCGTTGGCGCTGTAGAGACGGTAACAGGTGATCCGGCTTTGAATGACCTCCTCCGGTATGACTAGGCCCAGCTCTTTGATATTCTGGAGCAACGTGCCCGAGAGAATGCCGGCGCAGCCTTTGCAGCCCCGTGGGCCCAGACGGGAGAAGTCCCTCTCCTGGTAGATATGGACCTTCACGTCCAGCCCTGCCTTACGGGCGTATTGAAGCAGATAGAGAGCAAAGAATGAGCCTGAAGGCCCACCCCCCACCACCGCCACGCGGCAACCCGCTTCCAGTTTGAGATCCTTCACCATTACGCTCCCCATTCTAAGGGATTACCTGCGCTTGTCAAACAGGGACGCAAAGATCGTTCCCTTAGCCAACACCTGTCATTGCGAGCCCTTCGACAGGCTCAGAGCCTGCCCTGAGTTCGCCGAAGGGATAAACTCCGCGAAGCAATCTCAACAGTACTCTCAGAGATTGCTTCGTCGTCCCGGTGTATCGGGACTCCTCGCAATGACAAACTAATCGGCCCGGGACCTCAGCAGCGCGCCGGTGAACCCCCTCTGGCCGCGGACGAACTCCACGGCCGCCAGCGGCCGCTTGCCCTCTAGCTGCAGCTCGAGCAAGCCCAGCACACCGTCGCCGGTTTGCACCCCGACGGGTGTTCCCGCCCCGTCGGGGTGCAGGGCCACCACCCGGCCCGCTTCATCCGCCTTTTTCCCGGGCAACGGCAACGCCCGCAATACCTTGAGCCGGCGGCCCTCCCAGGTGGTGCTCGTGCCAGGCCACGGGTCGTAGGCCCGGACCTGCCGCTCCATCTCCACTGCCGGCAGCCTCCAGTTCAGCTCCCCGTCCTCCTTGGTGATAAGACTGGAATAGGTGGCCTTCGTGTCGTCCTGCTGCTGGGGCTTAATCCGTCCGGCGAACCACTGCGGTAAGGTGGCCTCCAGGAGCTTCGCCGCCACTCCGGCCAGCCGGGCGGTCAGGGAGCCAGCGGTATCACCAGGGAGGACAGCCTCTTCCTGCCGGGCCAGCACGGGCCCGGTGTCCGTCCCCTCCTCCATCAGCATGATGCTGACGCCGGTAACCCGGTCGCCCGCCAGGAGGGTGGCCACGATGGGCGAGGGGCCGCGATGCCTAGGCAACAGAGAAGGGTGGATGTTGATGCACCCGAAGGGAGGCAGGCTCAGCACCTCGCGCTTCAGAATAAGCCCGTAGGAGGCCACCACGATGGCATCCGGCTTCAGTTCTCGCAGGCGCTCCACCTCCGCCGCCGGTTTCAGACTGGGCGGCTGGAAGACGGGCAGCCCTCCATCCAGAGCCAGCTTCTTGACCTCAGACGGCGATATGGCACGCCCCCTCCCCACCGGCCTGTCCGGCTGGGTGTAGACGGCCGCAACGGGGCAGTACCGGAGGAGGTACTCCAGCACCGGCAGCGCAAAGGAGCCGCTCCCCATGAAGACCGTTCTGTGAGTGCTCATGGATAGAAAATATTAACATTTTCGCGGATTCACCTCAATCCAGGGGCGAAGCTGGCCCCGTTGGGGCAATTATGTCAAAAACCCCTTGCCCCCGCCGCCGGATGGGCTTATACTTTCTTGCCGTGCCACTACTGTTACTTCTTTCTTTATCCCGGGCCTCTCGTACCACTGGACTATTGTCCTTGCTACCAGAATGACACCCTGAGGGAGGCGCGCCCGAGGCCTTCGTCCCCGAAGAACCAATAAGGGTAAGGACTCTTCGCTTCGCTCAGAGTGACATAGTGAATCGGACCTATTTTCGTCTTTGGGCTCCACCTGTTGGGGGGGGGTAGTATGAATAATGCGAGCCAAATGTGGGAAGCTGCACTGGGTGAGTTGCAACTCCAGGTCACCAAAGCCAATTATGAAACGTGGCTCAAGGATACGGTTGGACTAAACTACGAGGACAAGGCCTTCGTAGTCGGAGTACCCAACTCCTTCACCGCTGCCTGGCTGCAAAAGTGCCTCTATGGCCGCATCAGTGGGACCATCTCGCGCATCGCCGGGCAGGATGTGGAGGTGGAGCTCCGGGTGTCATCCCGGGATGCTCCAGCCCTTCTGCTCCCGCCCGCACCACTTCCCCCGGCTCTGGCCGCTAGCCTCACGCCTCCCCCCTCCAACGGCCACCGCCTCAATTCGAAGTACATCTTTGACAACTTCATCATCGGAAGCTGCAACCGGCTGGCCTATGCCGCCGCCATGGGTGTGGCCGAAAGCCCGGGCAAGAGCTACAACCCTTTATTCATCTATGGCAGTTCCGGACTGGGGAAAACTCACCTGCTCCATGCCATCGGACACGTCGCTGTTGCCTCCGGCCTGCGCCTGCTCTACGTCTCCGCAGAACAGTTCACCAACGAGTTCATCGATGCCATAGCCAAGCGGAAGACCGAGGATTTCCGGCTTAGATATCGAAGCGCCGACATGCTACTGGTGGATGATATCCACTTCATCGGCGGCAAAGAGCAGACGGAAGAGGCCTTCTTTCACACCTTCAACGAGCTTCATAACGCCGGCCGCCAGATAGCCATCACGAGCGACCGCCCTCCCAAAGCTATGCCATTGCTCGAGGACCGCCTCCGCTCTCGCTTCGAGTGGGGACTCATCGCCGACATCCAGCCGCCCGACCTGGAGACGCGCCTGGCCATCCTGCGCACCAAGGCCGAGCTTCAGGGCGCCACCATCAGCGCGGAGGTGCTTGAGTTCATCGCCCAGCGGGTGCAGGAGAACATCCGGCAGCTCGAAGGAGCGCTGAACAGGGTCATCGCCTATGCTAGACTGACCCAGACCACTCTCACCCCGGAAGTAGCTGCCCGGGCCATGTCCGACATACTGATGAAGTCACCCCGCGACTCCCACCTGACCGCAGACGCCATAGTCGAGGCCACTGCCAACTACTACAAGCTGTCCGTCGAGGCCATCAGAGGACAGCGAAGGGACCAGGACACAGCTCAGGCCCGTCATGTCGCCATGTACCTCATCCGTGAAGAAACGCACGCATCCCTGGCGGAAATCGGGCGTGAGTTGGGAGGGCGTGACCACACCACCGTGCTCTACGGTTGCGACAAGATCGGCTCGGAGATAAACATCGATAGCCGTCTGCGGAGGGAGGTGCTGGAGATCCGCCGTGTTCTTTATCCTTCCGCCCAATCGCCAGGTGGATAACTTAGTCCCCTTTGTGGATAACTCCATCGACCTGTGGATAACTTAGCTTCGGCCTTACAGCTTTCCCCTTTCTGATATAGTAGAGTCTAACCCCCTATAACTATTAAGATTATTATATTCTTTCTCCATCCCTAAGGGATTATGCAATATCCTCTAGAAATAATACAATAGAACCTGTGGATAAGATTGAGATAAAGGTGACTGCCGGCTGCGGTGGTGATGGCGCAGTCAGCTTCCGAAAGGAGAAGTTCGTCCCCTTTGGCGGACCGGATGGTGGAAAAGGGGGAAATGGTGGAGACGTAATTGTCAGGGCTGTGGATGGAATGTGGACTCTTGATAGGCTGGTCCGCCAAAAAGCCTGGCGAGCTGGTGATGGGGCGAGGGGGGGCGGCTCGAATAAACAGGGTGGCCAGGGAAAAGACCTGGTGATAGAGGTGCCGGTGGGGACACTGGTTTGCAGAAAGGAAGACGGGCGGGTGCCCTTGCTGGCGGACCTGAAAGAAGAGGGGCAAAGCCTGCTGGTGGCCAGCGGTGGTAAGGGTGGCTGGGGAAATTCGCGCTACGTTTCGTCGAGGCAACAGACACCGCGCCGGGCTGATGCCGGGGAGCCAGGCGAAGAACTGATACTCATTCTCGAGAGAAAGCTTCTCGCCGATGTCGGCCTGGTGAGCTATCCCAGCGCCGGCAAGTCTACCCTGCTCCGGGCAGTCTCGGCGGCGCGGCCTGAGGTTGCCGCCTACCCTTATGCCACTCGAGAGCCGGTGGTGGGGCTGGTCAGTACCGGCAAGACGTATTTCTTCCTGGCCGAGATGCCGGCGCTGGCGGAGGGGGCTCATCAGGGGCGGGGGCTGGGCAATGACTTTCTGCGTCACCTCGAAAGGACTCGAGTCCTCGTCCATCTGCTTGATGGCAGCCGGCCGGACCCATCGGAGGACTGGCGGCATCTGAGGAACGAGTTAACCTTGTATAAGGTCTCCCTGGCGGAGAAACCGGAGGTGGTGGCGGTGAACAAGATGGACCTCCCCGAGGTGAGAGACCGTCTGCCGGAGATAAAGGCTGCTCTCGCTAAGGTTACAGGGGAAGTCTATTTCATATCGGCGGCGACAGGGCAGGGGCTGCCGGAGCTCATGGCCGCTGTGGCGGAAATCCTGGCCGCGGAGCCCGTCCCGATTCCCATCGGGATACCGGAGGGTGGGGAGGCAGTGTTCCGTCCTCTGCCGCAGAAGAGGGGTCCAAGGTAATGAGGATGGGGCTGATGGGAGGGACCTTCGACCCGGTGCATCTCGGCCACCTCATCGCTGCCGAGGAGGCCCGCTGGCGGCTTGATCTGAGCCGGGTGCTCTTCGTGCCCGCCGGGCAGCCCTGGCTCAAGGCATCACGGGCGCTCTCCCCCGCCGAAGACCGGCGGCAGATGGTCCGGCTGGCTATCGCGGGCCGTGCCGGCTTCGAGCTTTCAGCCGTCGAAATGGACCGCCCGGGACCGACCTACACTGTCGAGACGGTGTCGCGCATTCAGAAGGAGTTGGGCCCGCAGGCCGAGCTGTTCTTCATTCTCGGCTGCGACAGCCTGCAGGCGCTGCCCGATTGGATGGCCCCGGAGCAGCTTATCGCCGCGTGTAAGCTTGTGGCCGTACCTCGCGCACACTGCCCGCAGCCGGACGTCGCCTCCCTCGAGGCCAAAATCCCCGGCCTGAGCAAGAGCCTCATCTCCATTCCCATGCCCTTGATTGACATAAGCTCCACCGACATCCGGCGCCGCGTGGCCGCTGGCGAGTCCATCAAATATCTGGTGCCGGAAGCCGTGGAGCGTTACATCCGCGAGCGGCGGCTCTACATCGGCTAGATGGAGACACGAGAACAAGGGATTTACCACTTCCCTTCGGCATGCTATACTCGCCACCAACCTACTTATTATTGAGGAAGGGGGAGAGATCAAGGATGGACGTCAAAGGCAGCAAGCCCCGGTACGGCTCCGACCTGGTGGTGGACCTGATGAAGGCGGTGGGCATCGAGTATGTCGCTTTCAACCCCGGCTCCACGTTTCGCGGAACACACGATTCGCTGGTCAACTACGGCGCGAACAACCCGAAGATTGTCCTCTGCAATCACGAGGAGATCTCCGTGGCCATCGCCCACGGATACGGAGTAGCTGCCGGCAAGCCCATGGCGGTGATCACGCACAACATTGTCGGCCTGCTCCATGCCAGCATGGCTATCTACAATGCCTGGTGTGACATGTCCCCGGTCATGGTGTTAGGTGGTGGCGGTCCCATGGAGGTGGGCAAGCGGCGGAACTGGGTGGACTGGGTACATGTCGCGCTCGTCCAGGGCAATGTGGTGCGGGACTATGTGAAGTGGGACGACCAGCCCTTTGATCTGAGCGGTTTGGTGGAATCCTTCTTGAGGGGCTACCGGATAGCCACGGCCAGGCCCCAGGGGCCAGTCTATCTTTGCCTCGATTCCGCTATGCAGGAAGCACCCATAGAGGAGCCGGTGGCGATTCCTAACAGCCCCGGGGCTTCCCGGTCAACTGCGATTGCCCCCGACCCTGATGTGGTAGAGCAAGTGGCCAGGGGCTTGGTGAAGGCGGAGATGCCGCTTATCCTGGCCGACCGGATGGGAGGAGGGGATGAAGGGGTAAAGGCGCTGGTGGAACTGGCTGACCTGCTGGCAGCCCCGGTCGTAGACCTGGGGGGGCGGTTCAACTTCCCGAATACTCATCCGCTGGAGATGAGAGGTAGTCAGGACGAGCTTATCAGCAAGGCGGACATGGTCTTGGCCCTGGAGGTGGGGGACCTCTTCGGGACCTTACAGACCGGAGGACGCGGGCCGCGGAGTAAGCGGGCGGACTTCCAATCCCGCCTCAGTCCCGGCGCCAGGGTGATCGATGTCTCTCTGCGAGACCTGGTTACCAGGGGCTGGTCCGCCAACCGCCAGCGTTTCCAGAAGGTAGACCTTACGGTGTTGGCTGACCCGGTGCTGATGGTGCGCCAACTGGTTGCCAGTTGCCGGCGTCTGCTCGGCAAGGCGGCCTCTTCGAGGGCCCGCGAGCAGCGCAGGCGGGAGCTCTCGAAGATGCACCAGCGGGACAGGCTGAAATGGCAAAAGGAGGCAGCGGGTCTTTCCACAGCGGCACCCATCGCCAGCGGCTGGCTGGCCCATGAGCTGTGGGAGGTGATCAAAGGGGAGGACTGGGTACTTGCCCATGGAGAGTTGAGGAACTGGCCCCGCCGGCTCTGGGACTTCGATGTCCCATATCGCTATGTATGCCAGAGTGGGGGCGCCGGCCTGGGGCATGGCATGGGATCTGCCATCGGCGCTGCCCTGGCCCATCAGGGGAAGGGCAGGCTGCTAGTAGATATTCAGCCGGATGGCGACCTCCTCATGACCCCGCAGGCCATCTGGACGGCGGTACAGCAGAAGCTACCTTTGCTTATTGTCATGTACAACAATCGGAGCTACTTCAATTCCGAGACTCACGCGGCTGTTATGGCGCAGAGCAGGGAGCGGCCGATGGAGAACCGGGGCATAGGCACCCGCATAACAGAACCGCCGGTGGACTTTGCCGGCATGGCGCGTTCCTTCGGCGCCTATGGCGAAGGTCCCATAGACGATCCCCGCAAGCTGAGGCAGGCGATCGAGAGAGCCGTCAAGGCGATCAAGAAGGAGGGCCGGCCGGCGCTGGTGGATGTGGTCTGCCGCGGTGAGGAGAGGGCCCACGCGCGGCGCGATTAGCCCGAAGCCATAAGGCATTACGCATGCGGGCTCGGCCGCAAGCGGTTGCTGCTGGACGTTGCAGTTCTAGGCTTAGAGAGACAACAAGGCTGGCGAAGCACCAATTTGAGCATTTGAACGGTTTTTCTTGATGCGAGGGTGGCGGTTCTCCTGGCAACGATAGCCGCTGCACTGTCTGGGGCGGGATATTGGCGATTACAGGGTATTCGGGTATTTTTCAGAAACGTAGGCTAACTACGGGCTTGTCTCAAAAGTGAACATCTCCTTTTACCTCACCGCCGGCCGAAATGCCTGCCTACTTTAGCATAGCGGCGAGACGCCAGCAAAATATTCGCGAAAACCCTAAACAATTTCCCCCAAAACATATTGACAAAGAATCCGAAGCCAAGCTTATAATGCTCGGTGTCAATAAGTGATGATAGGCTACTCCGAAGCTCAGAACGCGGACGTGAACCTTCTGAC
>JAUYGE010000089.1 GCA_030690705.1 Dehalococcoidia bacterium
CTTCCGCAAGGACTTCCCCAGGAGGGACGACCGCAACTGGCTCAGGCCTGTCCTCGTCTCCTACGATGCCGCGAGCCAGCAGATGAAAGTGGTGAAAGGGAAGAAGGTGGCGTATCGTGAGGGCGGTTGACCCCGCAGTCCCGGACTGATTGACAAAGGGCTCAAGTTCGTGTTATGAATCTCGGTGGTATTTTCTCTGGCTTTCCCGGTCTTACTTAGGTTAGTGTGGCGACCCCATCCGGGCGTCCTGGTAGCGTACCGTACTATAAAGTGAGGAGGAGAATATGCCTAAGCTAGGATCCGCGGGCCTCGTCGTTTGCCTCTTTGTCACCTTATCCCTTCTGGCCGCCAGTTGCGCCCCTAAGCCGGCCGCAGCCCCCACCTATATCCTGAAGATGCACAGCGCCCTGCTACGCGAGAGCGTCCAGGGAGGTGTTCTCGATTGGTACGCGGGGGAGATATTCAAGCGGACCAACGGCCGGGTGAAGATCGAAGTCTACCATGGTGGACAGCTCGGCGGGCCGCGGGAGGGTCTTGAACTGGCCTCCAAGGGAGTGGCCGAGATCGGCAACCCGGTGGTGAACTTTCTGACGGACAAGCTCCCGCTGAGCGGCATGACTATTCTCCCCTATCTCACCGCTTCGAGCGATGCCTCCATGTGGGCCTTCCGTGACCTGTACAAGAGCTACGCTCCTTTGAGGGAGGAGTTTGAGGTCAAGCAGAATGTTCGCCTCATCTATGCCTGGAATACGCATATCCTTGCCGCCGGCTCGAAAGCCCCCTTTACTAAGATGGAGGACATAAAGGGAAAGAAATGGCGTGGCTCTGGTTACACCCTCGACGTCATCAGGATGCTTGGCGGAAGTCCGGTGCCCTCGGGCATTGCCGAGAACTACGAGATGCTACAGAAGGGCGTGGTTGACGGCAATATGGGTTTCCCGTATGACGCCATCTATTCGTACAAACAGTACGAGGTAGCGCCCTACATAATTGATTGGTCTGGCGGGCTGCAGGGCTTCAACTATGGTGTAATGAACCTGGATACCTGGAAGAAGCTTCCCCCGGATATCCAGAAGGTCTTTGACAAAATATACGAGGAAGAGTTCATCGAGCACGTGACGGATGAATATAACAAGGTAGGTGTTACGGCTACCAAGGCCTTCCAGGCGGCCAATGTGAAGTTCTACAAGCTCCCCCCCGAAGAGGTGGCCCGCTGGAAGCAGATAGTACTGCCGGCCCTGTGGGACGGCGCCATCGCAAAGACGCCTGCGCCCGCCACCAGCAGAGAGTTCCTCGACAAGTACATCGCCCTGACCCAGAAATACGAGGCGAAGTCCAAGTATGTGCATCCCTTCCCCAGATAACCGGTCTTCTCCGGGACAGGACTGAGCTTCCCTCTTGGGGAAAGGCGGCGACTTGAAAGGCACGCGGGCCGGGCAAGCAGGCTGGTCAAGGCGTATTGTCACCCTGGCCGGTTGGCTTGCCATGGGCAGCCTCCTTCTGATCATGCTTCTCACGGTCGCCGACGTGCTCATGCGTTACCTGTTCGTGAAGCCGATCACCGGCGCCGTAGACGTTAGCACTTTCCTGCTGGTATTCCTCATCACCATGGGGATCGCCTACACTCAGGCCCAGGGACGGCACATAGGCGTAGAGGTCTTTGTTCAACGTCTTTCCAGCCGTTCGCAGAGACGGCTGAAGGCTTTCTTCCTGTTGGTTGGACTGGCGCTCTTCGCGCTCATGACCTGGGCCGCAGCCAGGTCAACCGTGGAGTCATGGCAACAGAGGGAGTTCTGGTTTTCCGCCATCCGTTTTCCAGCGTGGCCGATAAAGGCGAGCCTCTTTGTTGGATTCCTCTTGCTCTGGTTTGAACTCCTGAGGGAACTGCGAGCGCTCCGGGAAACTAAACAGCGTTAGGAGGCAAGGACGCAGGTATGGACCCTATGCTGCTGGTTATCCTGATGACCGCCCTGGTCTTAGTCTTGCTGGCCCTCGGCATGCCAGTAGCCTTCTCACTGGCGGCCTGTGGCATCATCGGAATGGCCTTCCTCAGGTCCTTCGGCCTGGCTGCCAGCACCCTTGAGATAGTGCCCCTCCAGAAGATCGCCAGCTACTTTCTGGTGATGGTGCCCATGTTCATCCTGATGGGGCAACTGGCCTTTGCCGCTGACCTGAGCAAGGATGCCTACAATGTAGGCAACAAGTGGCTGGGACAGATCCCCGGCGGCTTGGGGATAGCGACAGCGGCAGCCAGCGCCCTCTTCGGTGCCTGCAGCGGCTCCACCACGGCCGCGGCGGCGGCTCTCGGCAAGGTATGTATCCCCGAGATGAGGAGGCTTGGCTATGACCGGAAACTGGCCGCCGGCCTGGTAGCCAGCGCCGGCACCATTGCCAACCTCATTCCGCCGAGCATCGGCTTCGTCGTTTACGGCATACTGACCGGAGAGTCCATAGGCAAGCTGTTGATATCGGGCATAGTGCCCGGAATCCTTACTGCGGTCGTCTTCGCGCTGGTGATCTTCCTGATAGCACTCAGGGCGCCTCATCTGGCCCCACGGGGCGCCGCGGCCAGTTGGAAAGAGCGGCTGGCCAGCCTGCCTGGCATCCTACCCATACTTCTGCTCTTCGGCATCATCATAGTCGGTATCTACACCGGCATCGCGACTTCGATAGAGATAGCCGGTGTGGGAGCCTTCGCCGCCTTCATCATGGCCTTGATTGCTGTCCGACTGAGGCGCACGTCATGGAGCAGGCTCAAGGATTCCTTCCGGGAAACAGTGAGTTCCACCGCCATGATATTTACCCTCTTCATCGGGGCCGGCCTCTTCAGCTATTTCCTCACCCTGGCGGGCCTCCCCTTCAGGATTCAGCAGGCGGTTACCAGCACCAGCTTGCCTCCGATTGCGATATTATTGCTTGTCCTGCTCATGTATGTCCCCCTGGGCATGTTTCTAGACCCGATGTCCATGCTGGTGCTCACCATCCCAATCGTTTACCCGACTCTGATCGGCCTCGGCTACAGCGGAATCTGGCTGGGCGTCCTCATTATGAAGCTAATCGAGATTGGCATGCTCACGCCACCGGTAGGACTGAACATCTTTGCGCTCAAGGCCGTGGTGCCCGACATACCTCTGGAGGACATCTTCCGCGGCACAAGCCTTTTCCTGGCCGCAGAGGCCGTTATCGTGACCATCCTTATAGCCCTGCCGCAGCTATCCCTCTGGCTTCCAAATGCCGTGAAATAGATTCGAAGATCACGCAATAGTAGGAAAGAA
>JAUYGE010000096.1 GCA_030690705.1 Dehalococcoidia bacterium
GCAATGTAGTCTTCTGGGGACTCTACCTGGTTAACTTCGTTTTCTTCATCGGTATTAGCCATGCAGGGACCCTTATCTCCGCTATCCTCAGGGTTACCCACGCCGGCTGGCGCACTCCGGTGACCCGCATGGCGGAACTCATTACCGTAGTGGCGCTGATGATAGGCGCCGTGATGCCGATTATAGATATGGGGCGCCCGGAAAGGGTCTGGCACATGTTGGTTTTTGGGCGGTTTCAGTCGCCTCTCTTATGGGACATCGTTGCCATAACTTCTTATCTATTTGGCAGTCTCACTTACCTTTACCTGCCACTGATTCCGGATTTTGCGTTGATGCGGGACAAGCTGGGGCAGGGAGTCTCCGTCTTTAAGAGAAAAATATATACCCTTTTGGCTGCAGGGTGGAGGAATACACCGGAGCAGCGGCACCGTCTGGAAAGGGCTATCAGCATCATGGCGATCACAATAATACCAATTGCCGTGTCGGTACATACTGTGGTCTCGTTTATCTTTTCCATGACACTCCGTCCGGGTTGGGATAGCACTGTCTTCGGTATCTACTTCGTTATTGGGGCCATCTTCTCGGGCATTGCCTCCCTTCTCATCGTCATGGCCATCTTTCGCAAGCTATACCATTTAGAGGAATTCATAACAGATAAACACTTCCGGAACCTAAGCTATCTTATGCTTACCTCGCTTCTTCTATACGCATACCTCACCATTGGCGAGTACTTGACAATTAGTTACAAACTAGAGCTGGAGGAGAAGGAGCTTCTTACTGTTCTCATGTTTGGCAAGAACGCCCTCTGGTTCTGGACTTTCGTCATTGGCGGGATGGTTATACCAGCTTTTCTCCTTGTCTTCCGCCGCTGGCCCACTATCCCCAGGATTCTCGTCGCAGCCATACTGGTGAACATAGGAATGTGGCTCAAGCGGTTCGTCATTGTAATCCCTACTCTTGAGGTACCGCTAATGCCTTTTGAGTTCGGTGCTTATAACCCAACCTGGGTGGAGTGGTCAATTACAGCCGCATCTGTTGCTGGCTTTATTCTCATCTTCGCCATTGCTGCGAAATTTATTCCGTTAATCTCTATCTGGGAGGTAGCTGAAGAGACCGAAACACTGCAAGCGGCATCACCAGTAGAGCGGGAGAAGAGGCTTGCTCTCTCTGAGAAGGGATAAAAACGGTATGACGAGGCTCGGCTCATTACTTGGTGTTTTGGCTGCGGTTCTTCTTCTGACGGCCTTTGCGGTTGCTGTTCTGGCTCAGTCTGCCGAAGTGCCGCCCCCCTATGCCGGGTTGAAGAATCCTTTCCCATGGGATGATACCTCAGCTCAGGCGGCAGGCAAGCAGGAATATCAACGTTGTGCTTTTTGCCACGGTGCGACGGGCAACAATATTAGCAGTGCCAAGTTCAGCACGGCAGCGTACTCTCGAGGCTTGCAGGAAAGGCCGGACTATTACTTCTGGGTGGTGAGTGAAGGCAGGATGGACAAAGGCATGCCTCCGTTCAAGTCTTCTCTTTCTAATGAGCAACGATGGCAGCTCTTGACCTACATTTGGTCTCTAGGTGCTTCCTCTGCTCAGCCCGGCAAGCCTGCTATTGGAGCTAGTGGCATACTGTCACTTACAGCGCCTGCTCAGGCACAGTCTGGCCAGCCACTGACCCTGACTGCCACCCTCCAGGATCTTCAGGGAAAACCGATAGGCAGCGCCGCTGTGAAGTTCTTCATCCGGGTAGACTTCTTTGGTACCGGCGTAGCGGAAATAGGCGAGGCGATGACGGATATGAACGGAGTCGCCAAACTCGAGTATATCCCAAGAGAAGCTGGCGAAACGCAAATGATAGCCCGCTATGAAGCTGTCGAGGCATCCGCAACGGTCAGCTTGGCGGGGGCGCCTACCCGCTTTTATCATGTCGAGGTAGGTCTGCAGAATGTCCCTGGCCAGGGTAAGGAAGTATTTATCGGCGACATCACACTAGGTGAAAACGGCGAAGCCCCACGGCCTGTCCTTCGGCTTCCCACCGGCAGGCTTTCCTGGCTTTCTCCCTTACTCTTCAGCGTGGTGACTATTTGGGTTATCTATTTCTATGTGTACTACCAGGTTTTCAGTATTTCGGGGGCTCGTAAAACTGGAGTCATCGATACCAGGCTGGTTCCTTTAGCTGGCATGGCGGTTGTGCTGATGCTGGGAATTGTGCTGATACTGAAACTCATCACCGGCCCCTATTCTCATCTTCATGTACTGCCTTAACAATACTTGTAGTTTACCTTCTTGAGGCCAGGCTATGGAGCAGCCTCACAACATGGTGAAGAGTGTGACGCCGGGCGACACACGGACCGCCTGCTCGAGTGAGGCTCTCACGAAACGCGCTACGGAACAAGCTGCGCCTGCGTCTCGGCCTCGTCCGTCCTCCAGCCAATCCTCTCGACTGACTGCGGCGCTCGCCCCCCCCGTGCAGATACAAAAATAGTGCCTCGCACTACCCAAAATAGTGTCTTGCACGATGCCTCTCAGGCATGAACCGGCCTAGAATTCGTGCGGAGAGGTGAGGCTTCTCTTTTATTATTCCGTAGTGTATAGTAGGTCAGGAATCTGTAAGCGAGGTCACCTGAGAACTTCGAAGGACTAAGTTAAGTAGAAAGGAAGAGGCTATGAAGAGATTCGGTTTTGTTCTCATTGTTTTGCTCGGGCTTGTGGGGACCTTATTTCTGGCCGCCTGCCAGAAAGAGGCGCCTAAGGCCAGCCCGGCCAGTATCGCCAACGGCGGGCAGATTTACGACAAGTGGTGGAAGGTGGTTCAGGGAGCCGCCGAGCCCAAGGACAATCAGGCTCTATGGGCGCTCCAGACCACCAACACGCGCAAAGGTGCTGATACCTGGCGCTGCAAAGAATGTCATGGCTGGGACTACAAAGGTAAGGACGGAGCTTACGCTAAAGGTTCTCACCTTACAGGTTTCCCCGGCGTCTATGACGCCTCTTTGAACAAGACCAAAGCTCAGCTCTTGGATGCCTTGAAGGGCAAGGCTGATTCCCGTCACAATTTCGCTTCGTTGCTTGGAGAAGCAGGTCTGAATGACCTGGCGACCTTCTTGAAAGAAGGCGTGATCGACGAGACCAAGTACATAGATCTCTCTACGAAGAAGCCCATCGGGGCCAATGTGGCTCACGGGAAGGAACTGTATTCTAGTACCTGTGTCGCCTGCCATGGTGCCGACGGAAAGCAAATACTGTTTGATGGTAAAGATAGTTTAGGTTTTCTGGCCAACGATAATCCGTGGGAGACGCTACACAAGATACGTTTCGGCCAGCCGGGTGCCCCTATGCCAGCCGGGGTTGTCACCGGTTGGAGCATTCAGGACGCCGTAGATGTCCTCGGGCATGCTCAGACACTACCCTCGAAATAGCCTTCTCAGACTCTTTATAGTGTAAAAGAAAGTCTGAAGGGACGAAGCCACT
>JAUYGE010000105.1 GCA_030690705.1 Dehalococcoidia bacterium
CCTTCGGCAGGCTCAGGGCAGGCTTTCGTTCCGCTTCGCGAACTCAGAATGACAGAAGCAATGACAGTAATGGGGCCTAGGGTCGGGAGAAGGGCCGACGTGAGAGTGTCAAACGGGCATCGAAGGGGGTGACTAAGCGATGGCAGGAATAGTCTCTTGCGCAGCTTATATTCCTTTCAACAGGTTGAGCCGGGATGAGTTGGGGCGGGCGTGGGGCAAGCCCAGCCTGGGCGGCGAGAAGGCCGTGGTCAACTTCGATGAAGACAGTCTAACCATGGCAGTGGCTGCCGCCTCTGAAGCTCTCAGAGGGGTAGACAAGTCAAAAGTCGGCAGCCTCTTTTTCGCTACGACTACATCTCCTTACAAGGAGAAGCAGGCCGCGGCCATTATTGCGGCAGCCCTCGACTTGCCGTCGTCGGTGAGGACACAGGATATCACCGGTTCGCTGCGGTCGGGCACCACTGCTCTGGGACTGGCATTGGATTCGGTCAAGAGCGGGTCTGTGGAGCTGGCCCTGGTTGTGGCCTCAGACTGCCGTCTCGGCACGCCGCAGTCCGATTTTGAGGCATGGTTTGGCGACGGAGCTGCGGCGCTGGTGGTCGGCAACTCCGGGGTAATCGCTGCAGTGGAGGGTGACCGCTCGGTACGCAGCGAGTTTCTCGACCAGTGGCGGGGAGAAGGCGATTTTCTGCACGACTCAGACCTGTTGCTCCGCTCCTGGGAGGACCGGCCGGCGCTGTTGGCCGGGTACACGGCTTCGATGAGAGAGGCGGTGTCGGCTCTGCTGAAAGAGAAGGGCGTTTCTCCCAAGGACCTGAGCCGGGTGGTGGTCTCCGCTCCAACCGCCCGAAGCCACTCGGAGCTGGTCCGGGCCCTTGGCTTTGACCCGAAGACGCAGGTGCAGGAGACGCTTCTGGAATCCGTCGGCAATACGGGCGCCGCTCAGGCTCTGGTGATGCTGGCCTCAGCCCTGGAGCGAGCTAAGGCGGGAGACCGTCTGCTGTTGGCCAACTACGGCGACGGTGCAGATGCTTTTCTCCTGAAGGTGACCGAGGAGATAGGCAAGAGGCAGGTGGGTAAAGGCGTAGGTAAGCTCCTGGCCACTAAGAAGATGCTCTCCAGCTATGAGAAGTACCTGGCTTTTCGCAATCTGGTGCCGGTCGAACCGGCGCGGCTGCCCGGTCCTCCGGCGCCGTCGGCAATGGTCCTCTGGCGCCGTCGCAAGGAGATCCTGGGCCTCTACGGTGGGAAGTGCCGTGCTTGCGGCACGACGCAGTACCCGCCGCAGCGGGTGTGCGTGCAGTGTCAGGCCAAGGACCAATTTGACGATTATAAGTTCGCTGATAAGCAGGGGCAGCTCTTTACTTTCTGCCTGGACTATGTCACCAGCCCCAGCCCGGACCCGCCGACGGCTTACTGCTGGGTGGACTTCGAGGGTGGGGCGAGGATTGTCAGCCCGATGACCGATTTCACACCTGAGGAGATTAAGGTGGGCATGACGATCGAGATGACTTTTCGCCGGTTCCAGCAAAAGGATGGCATCAGCAACTACTTCTGGAAGTGCCGGCCGGTAAGGAGCTAGCGATGGATGGTATCAAAGACAAGGTTGCCATAGTCGGCATGGGCTGCTGCAAGTTCGGGGAGAACTGGGACCAGAGCGCTGAGGACATGGTGGTTGACGCGGCCTACGAGGCCTACGCGGACGCGGGCATAGATCCCAAGGACATTCAGGCCGCCTGGCTGGGTACCGTATGGTCCGGTTTTACCGGCATAAGCCTGTCGATGCCGTTGAAGACGCCCTATATTCCGGTCACCCGTGTCGAGAACCTGTGCGCCACGGGCATCGAGTCGCTGAGGGCTGCCTGCTACGCTGTAGCCGCCGGCGCCTGCGACATCGCCCTGGCGGTGGGCGTGGAGAAGCTGAAAGATACCGGCTGGACGGGCTTGCCATACTCGCCCATCGGGGTCCACTCGCTGAGCAACACCGGGATGGAGGGAGTCATGCCGGCGCCGACCATGTTCGCGCCTCTGGCGATACGGTACTTCCACCACTACGGTCTCTCCCGGGAGGAAGGCAAGAAGGTCATTGCCCAGATCGCCGTCAAGAACCACCGCAACGGCGCGCTCAGCCCCAAGGCCCATTTCCAGCGCGAGATTACCCTGGAGCAGGCCATGAAGGCGCCGATAATTGTCGACCCCTTCGGGCTATTCGACTGCTGCGGGGTGAGCGATGGCGCTGCTGCGGCCATCGTCGTCAGAGCGGACATGGCCAAGAAGTTCAGAAGCGATCCCGTCTATGTGAAGGCTCTCTCCATCTGCGCCAGCCCCCGCTACGGGCTGCTCAACTCCGGTTACGACTACTTGCACATAGAGGAGAACGTGCGGGCGGCTCAAAAGGCCTATGACGAGGCAGGAATCAAGAATCCTCTGGAAGAGCTGGATGTGGCCGAGGTGCACGACTGTTTCACGATTACCGAATTGATTACCTATGAAGACCTCGGATGGTGCCCGCGGGGCAAGGCGCCCGACGCCGTTCGCGACGGGACCTTCACGCTTGAAGGGAAGCTGCCGGTGAACACCGATGGCGGGCTGAAGTGCTTCGGCCATCCCATCGGCGCCAGCGGGCTGCGGATGATGTACGAGATCTATAAGCAGCTTCAGGGCAAGGCGGATAAGCGCCAGGTGAAAGATGCCAGGCTGGGCCTGGCCCATAACCTGGCGGTGGGTCCGGGCTCGGCAGTGGTTAGTATTTGCATTGCGGGGAGGTAGGGGTAGCAACTAGTGCCAAATTGCACAAGTCAGCGCAATTAACAGAGATTCTTCGTTGCGCTCAGAATGACACCTTATACCTGTCACCCTGAGCGTAGCGAAGGGTCTCGTCCCACTCACAAGCTAACGCTGATTATCGCAACTAAGTACTAGGCTTCAGGCGAGGGTTCGTTTCCCCTGCTAG
>JAUYGE010000114.1 GCA_030690705.1 Dehalococcoidia bacterium
GTCCTCTACCTCCTACGCCAGGACTTTCAGGAATTATGAGGAGAACCCGGCAACCGTGAAGAATATTCCCGGGTATGATAGTAAACCAGGCAAACACCTGGAGGACTGGCCCCTTGTCCGCGCCATATACAAAGAGTCCGCTAAACAAATGGAAAACATCGTCAGCCTCGGTGTGCCCATGGTACTTGTACCGGCAAACGGGGCCTACGACACCGTCCCATCCTGGCGGCCCAAAGGGAGCGAGCATACCCACGGGGGAGCCATCGTACTGGATGCCCTGGCTCCGATCGCCAAGAAGATGGGAATACGAGCGGTGGAAAGCTGCAGTATCATAAGCCTGCTGAGAGACGAGGACAGGGTGACCGGGGCCTCCGGACTGCTCCATGATGGTTCCTGGCTTACCATCTACGCGAAGGCGGTGATTCTGGCCACAGGCGGCGCCGCCGGCATAAACAAGGTCACCTCCACCTCGAAAGAGATAGCGGGCAATGGCTATGCCATGGCTCTGAAAGCAGGCCTCCGCCTCAAGAACATGGAGTTTAACAGCTTCTATGCCGTCGGCCTGCCTACCCCCACCGGCCGTTACGTTCACTGCGCTCCCGTGACGCTCATGATGAAAAATGCCCTGCTAAGGAACGATAATGGGGAGGATATCGTCAAGAAGCATCTCAAAATCTCTCTCCAGGAGGCCGTCCCTCCTATCAGCACCAGGTTCGACTGGCTGCCCAGGGCGGTGTCCGCCGCGCTGGAGGAAGGCAAAGTCTGGCTGGACCTGACCGATGTGCCGGCCGAGGAGTGGGACAGGCTGCCGGAAAGAAACTGGAAACAGATAAGGCAGACCCAGGTGGATATGAAGAAGACCCCCTTGCCCATCCTGCCCCTGAGCCAGTCCTTCAGGGGCGGCCTTGCCGTGGATACCGGGATGAGGGCCTCGCTCAAGGGCCTCTACGCCGCCGGGGAGGCTGCCTCCAGCTGGCTGGCAGAACTGGGGATCAGCGCTCTGCCCAGCTGTCTGACTATGGGCGCCATCGCCGGCAGGAATGCCGCCGCCGACATGCAGGGCGTAAAAGCGCCGTCCCAAAAGGCTAAGGATGAAGGACTCCAGCAGGCCCAGGCTATGCTGGGGAAAACGGGTAAAGCCAGGCCGGAAGAGGTCGGCGAGGAAATCAGGCGCATTATCCACCAGCATGCCAGCCCCATTAAGAAAAAGTCCTCCCTGGAAGAAGGACTAAAGGCGCTGGAGCGACTGGAGAGACAGTCCTCGGAGATGAACTGCCAGAGCAGGCAGGAGCTGAGAGATGCCCTGGAGGCAAAGGCGATGTTCCTCACCGGCAAAGCGATGCTGCGGTCTGCTCTGCTGCGGACGGAGAGCCGCGGTGGTTTTTACCGTAGCGATTTCCCCAACAGAGACGACAAGAACTGGCTGCGACCTGTCCTAGCCTGCTATGAACCGAAGAGCGGAGAGGTCAAGGTCGAGCGGGGAGAGATTTGTCAACCTGTCGCAGGTATATGAGAATCGTCCGCAAGGTGCAGTCGAAGAGATTCCAGCATTTTCTCTCTGGTAATCGGCAGGTCCTTCAGCCTCGCACCAACGGCATCGTACACCGCGTTGGCTATGGCCGGTGACACAGCCAGAATCGCCCCTTCTGAAAAGCCCTTAGCTCCAAACGGCCCCTCCCTGTGAGGCTGCGGTGTGGCCGTCATCGACCTGCCCCACTCACAGGACATGAGTCAAGAGGATCCTGACCCCGATCCCGAGCAGGACCAACCCCCCAACCAGTTTGGCGCCCCTCCCCAGCATCTTACCCGCCTTCCTGCCCAGCAGGAAGCCTATGGCGGTGGACAGGAAGGCCACGATGCCTATGGTCAAGCTCGCCCCCACTATGTCCACCTGGAGGAAGGCAAAACTCAATCCAACTGCCAGCGCATCGAGGCTGGTTGCCACCGAGAGGGTCAATAGGAGAACACCTCTCGTAATATCCGTCCCCCTGGTCTCCTCATCCCTTTCGCGCAGCGATTGCCAGACCATTCTGCCGCCTACAAACGCCAGTAGAGCAAAAACCACCCAGTGGTCATAGGCCGAAATCACTTCCACAATGGTCCGCCCTGCGAGCCACCCCAGTACGGGCATCAGGAACTGGAAGAACCCGAAGGCAAAAGAGGTGCGGAGAGCCTGAACAGAGGAGACCGTCCGCATGGAGATGCTGCCGCTGAGGGCCACGGCGAAGCAGTCCGCCGACAGACTGAGAGCTATGAAGAACAGGGACAAGAATTCCATGGCAGCGGGCAAGTATATCAGAGTCGCTGCACCCTTACCCCTGTCATTACTTCGCTCACAATGACAAACTTTCGTCAATAGACAGCCTCAAGCGCCGTTTGTGCTAGAATTGCCCTTCATATGGAAAGCCCGGTACGCACCACGCAGCAAGTCCCCACGCAGAAATGGCTGGTGCTCATCCTGGTCTGCCTGGGCAACTTCGTGGCCACCCTGGACACCGGCATCATCAACCTGTCTTTCCCGGTGCTGACCAGGGTATTCAACACCGACCCCAACACCGTCCTCTGGGTCTCGGTAGCCTACTTCCTCACCGTCTCCGGCCTGATGCAGGTCTTCGGCAAGCTGGCCGACACCTTCGACTCGAAGAAGGTGTACATCTGGGGCTTCATCCTCTTCACCGTGGGGCTGATATTCTGCGCGGTTGCCCAGAGCATCAGCCAGCTTATCCTCTTCCGCGTGGTGCAGGGCGTGGGCATCGCCATGATTTTCGCCGTGGGCAATGCCATCCTGACCTACGCCTTTCCCGACGAGGAGCGAGGCAAGGCCATGGGCATCGCCAGCGGCGTGGTGGGCGCTGGTCTCTTCTTCGGGCCGGCCCTGGGCGGCATCATGCTCGATGCTCTGGGCTGGCAGTCCATCTTCTATCTCCGCATACCGGTGGGACTCGCCGGCATTGTCATGTCCCTGCTCGTCCTGAAGAGCCAGAAGCTGCCGCGTACCGGGAAGCGGTTCGACTTCCCCGGCGCAGCGCTGCAGTTCATCGCCCTGGGCAGTTTGCTGCTGGCCATCAACCGCGGTGGAATACTCGGCTGGTCATCCGTCACCATAGTCGGCCTCTTTTTCACCTGCGCGGCCATGCTCGGCCTGTTCGTCCTGGTGGAGAGAAGGACCGCCAACCCGGTGGTGAATCTCGCGCTCTTCCGCAGCCGTCACTTCACCGCCGCCAACATGGGGAACATGCTGCGGTTCATGGCAGTTTTCGCCAACAATTTCCTCACCCCCTTCTACCTCTTGGGTGTGCTGGGCTTCACGCCGACCAGGGCCGGTATGATATTTGCCGTCGTGCCGGTGATGATACTGTTCACCTCGCCGGTAGCGGGGTGGCTGTCCGACAAGATAGGTTCGCGACCTCTCTGCACCGGTGGCATGGTCTGCATATCGGTCGGGCTGTTCTTCCTCAGCCGCTTGCAGCCGGACTCCACCGTCGCCCACATCATTCCCATCCTTGCCCTGATGGGCCTGGGCTCCGGGCTCTTCGAGTCCCCGAATCACAACGCCGTCATGGGGGCCGTGCCCAGAAGCTATCTGGGGGCGGCCTCGGCCACCATAGCCACCTTCAGGTCCATGGGACAGTCCATAGGGCTGGCGATAGCGGGCATCGTCTTTGTCAGCCGGCAGGCGTACTATGCCGCGGTCTTCGCCGGCCAGGGCATGGACCCGCAACTGGCGGCGGGCCAGGCCTACCACCGGGGCATAGTGGACGGCTTCCTGGTGGCGACGGTCATCGCACTGGCCGGCCTGGCGGCTTCACTTCTGATGGAGGGGAAACGCCAGCGAGGCCACTAGGGGCTCGGGCTTTGTCCCGGAGTCATACGTTGAACTAGAAGGTGATGATCTCTGGTGGGCGCCGAGGCACCCCCCTGGAGAAAGGCTACGCCGTGGAAATCGGAGACCGTACGTGGTAGAATATTCGACTTTATCCGATGAATACTCAACCACCTTCTCCCCAGGAGAGTCCAGTTTGACGGGCTCTCGCCCCGGTGACCAGTTCACCCCGTCGACCCAGGCGATTTCCGCTCGGGAGCCGTAGGAGACAGCTCGATACATGGAAAGTGTTTGGCTGACTGTCGGCCTCGGCTTGGTCTTTGTCGCCGTCATGGTGTCGCCATTCCTCGTAAAGCGGGTCGAGGCGAACCTCGAGACGTTCCTTTTTGTCATGGGCGTCATCGCCGCCAGCATCGCATCGGTGTGGAACTGGCACCTGGTCAGAGAGGCGCTGGTCGAACCTATCAAGATAACGGTCGCCGTGCTCATCGCCGGCCTCATCTTCCACTATTTGCGGCACCAGATACGCGTGGGCGTGGCGTCCATCATGCACAGGGTTTCCTGGAGGGTCTTCGTGCTTTTGGTCGTGGTCGTCCTCGGATTGCTGTCGAGCATCATCACCGCCATCATTGCGGCGCTGATACTGGTAGAGGTAGTGAGCGCCATGGACCTGCCGCGCCGGCCGGAGGTAAGATTCGTCGTCCTGGGATGCTTCGCCATCGGCCTCGGCGCTGCCCTCACTCCATTGGGAGAGCCACTGTCAACGATAGCCATTGCCAAACTTAAGGGCGAACCGCATAACGCCGGGTTCTTCTATCTGGCGCAGTTACTCGGAAGGATGATAGTACCCGGCATCATGGCACTGGGCCTGGCCGCGGTGTTCCTCGTCGGCCGCCACGTGCACGAGGGAGCAGGCCTGACCGCTCCGGAGGAGCCGGAGAAGCTCTCGCACGTCGTGGTGAGGGGAGGCAAGGTATACCTGTTCGTGATGGCGCTCCTGCTGCTGGGAAGCGGGTTCAAGCCGCTGATCGACCTCTACTTCACCCACATCCCGGCGGCCGCGCTTTACTGGGCCAACTCGGCTTCCGCCATCCTGGACAACGCGACGCTGACCGCAGCCGAGATAGGGCCGTCTCTGGATACACTTCAGATAAAGAGCGCCCTCATGGGCCTCCTGATATCAGGTGGCGCGCTCATACCGGGGAACATACCCAATATCATATCGGCGGGAAAGCTGAAGATAGGCAGCAAGGAGTGGGCAGTGATAGGCCTGCCGGTGGCTGCCGTGGTGATGGCGGTGTACTTCCCTATCGTCCTGTTCTTGCGATAAGATTGTTTAACAACTGGAATGCCCATTGCCAAAAGGAGGTGCTCATGACAGATTGGGGGCAGGCAGGCTTCATCGGGGGGGTGGGATTCGGAACGGTCTTGGTGGTGCTGATCGTGCTCGCCCTGGTGGTGTGGCTGGCCGGAATCATCATCAATCGTACGCATAGGGGCGGGGAGAAACCCGAGAGCAAGTGAGGACCGGGTCGGGGGGAAAGAGGGGGATTAAGAATGAACGGTTCACGTTTCGCGGGAGCCTCCTGTAGCGCATAGACGGAGTCGAGAGGAGACGAATATAGAGATGTTTCAGACTGGCTTCTCAGAAATGTACTGGGGTAACATCGTCATGCTCCTCATCGCCGGGACGCTCCTGTACCTCGCCATCGCCAGGGGCATGGAGCCGCTGCTGCTGGTTCCGATAGGCTTCGGCGTATTGCTGGTCAACCTCCCGCTCGGCGACCTCATGTTCCCCGGGAGCGGGACGGATGCACCGGGCCCACTTTACATCATCTTCAAGTATGTAGTGGCGAATGAGATCATCCCGGTACTCATTTTCCTCGGGTTGGGTTCCCTCACCGACTTCGGGCCCGTGATCGCCAACCCGAAGACGCTGCTTCTCGGCGCTGCGGCCCAGTTTGGAGTGTACTTTGCTTTCTTCGCCGCCCTGGCGCTGGGCTTCACCGCCGCCGAGGCGGCCTCGATAGGCATCATCGGCGGCGCCGACGGGCCGACGACGATATACATCAACAGCAAGCTGGCGCCGCACCTCCTGGGCATCACCGCCGTGGCGGCCTACTCTTACATGGCCCTGGTACCCGTTATCCAGCCGCCAATCATCAAGCTGCTCACCAGCAAGGCCGAGCGGGCCATCTACATGAAGCCCCAGATCAGGGAGGTGTCCAAGCTCGAAAAGGTGCTCTTCCCTATCGTGGGCGCGGTGGTCATCATCCTGCTGGTTCCCAAGTCAGCCCCGCTCATCGGCATGTTCATGTTCGGCAACCTGCTTCGTGAATGTGGAGTCGTTGACAGGCTGGCCAAGAC
>JAUYGE010000116.1 GCA_030690705.1 Dehalococcoidia bacterium
AGTGGCCTCAATGCGTGGATACTTACGGCGGCGTACGGCATTTCGGTTTTGTTAGGGCTCATCGTGGCAACCATTGCCGGTGTCAAACTCTATAAACGATTCCAGCCTAAACTGGCACGCTATGAAAAGTATATCCCAAAGATAGGGGCCGGTCTGATGGTGGCGATAGCCATTCTAATAATGTTGGGGTAACAGTCCACAGCCCCCCAATTCAGCCAGTTCATTTCATTAATGTTGCTTCCAGCCCCAGGCTCCCGCGAAACTGCTTATGAAATCCCTCTCTCTTGACGGGAGAGGTTAGGTGATCCCGATAAAAACGGGACTCTCTCTAACTCTCCCCCTCCAGGGGGAGAGGATGGCGTAGAGTCAGGGAGTTTCGCGGGACGCTCCAGTCCAGCCAATCTTGAGAAAGGGAGACTGGTCGGCTATACTTAGGCGTTTGAAACGTCATCTCCCTCACTATCCTTGACCTGTCGACAAAGAGGATGAGGCAGTGAAAGCCTCTACACGAAGAGCAAGGAGGTAACCCGATGTCCCCTCTTAGCGAGTCCTACGGCATAGTGCCGGGCTTCGCCATATTTCTTCTGATACTGCTGGTCGCCCTGTCCATATTCGCCTACCGCCTCAATAAGCTCTACCGCTACCTCCGGATGGGCAAGCCGGACCAGCGGCTGGGCAACCTGGACAAGAGGTTGTGGACGACCCTCTGGCGGGTCTTTCCCCAGATATGCACCCTGCGAGAGGTCTCCCCGAAAGACCGGGCGGGCCTGGGGCACTTCTTCATCTTCTGGGGCTTCTTGTTCTTCAGCGTCAGCTACCTCTTCCTGGTGGCTGACGCCATCAAAGAGGAATCGGCGGCCTTCATCTTGGGCGCCGGCATTGCCCGGGGCTTCTACACCGTACTGGAAGTCCTGGGGCTGCTGGTCATGCTGGCCGTCCTGGTCGCTGTCTTCCGCCGCTATGTCCTGAAGCCCAAGCGGCTCAGCCAGACCGCCGACGCCGCCTACATCCTGAGCTTCATCTTCCTGCTGATGGCCACCAACTTCCTGATGGAGGGTTTCCGCCGCTCTATGGGAGAGGCCGTTCTCATTTCGACTCCCGTAGCCGGGGCGCTGGCCCAGGGCTTCTCCGGGATGGCGGAAGGGACCAACCGCATCCTGTATCAGGTCTTCTGGTGGCTGCACATAGGGCTCCTGCTCGGCTTCCTGGCCTACATCCCCCATTCCAAGCATCTGCACATCCTGGTGTCCCCGTTTAACATTTTCTTCCGCTCCCAACGGCCGAAAGGCGCTCTGTCACCGGTGAACCTGGAGGGCGCCGAGACCTTCGGCGTGCCGAAGCTCCAGGACTTTACCTGGAAACAGCTTATGGACCTCTACTCCTGCACCGAATGCGGACGGTGCCAGGAGAACTGCCCCGCCTACCTGAGCGGTAAGGTGCTCTCTCCGAAGAAGATCATCGTGGATATGAAAGAGCACCTGATAACTCACGGGGCCGACCTGCTGGCCAAAGCCCCGGAGGGGGAGAGCAAGCTCCCGGCGCTCATCGGGGAGGTGGTGGCGGAACAGGCCATCTGGGACTGCACCACCTGCCGGGCCTGCCAGGAACGCTGTCCGGTTTTCATCGAGCACATCGACAAGATAATCGACATGAGGCGGAACCTGGTGCTGGAACAGTCCAGATTCCCCGAGACGACGGGCGCCGTCCTCAAGTGCCTTGAGGCGCGGGGGCACACCTGTCGCGGCACCACGCTCGCGCGCACCGACTGGTACAAGGGGCAGAAAGTGAAATCCCTCGCCGAGAACAAGGGGGTGGACCTCCTCTACTGGGTGGGATGCGCCGCGTCCCTGGAGGAACGGAACACGAAGGTCGCGGTGGCTTTCGCCAAGATTATGAAGGCGGCGGGCATCAACTTCGGCGTTCTGGGGACGGAGGAGACCTGCTGCGGCGAGCCAGCAAGAAGGATAGGCAACGAGTACCTCTTCCAGATGCTAGCTCAGCAGAACATCGGGGTCATGAAGGGCTACGGCGTCAAGAAGATTGTGACCACCTGTCCGCACTGCTTCAACACCATCAAGAATGAGTACCCCCAGTTCGGCGGAGAGTTCGAGGTGGTCCACCACACCCAGTACATTGCTGAACTGCTCCGGCAGAACAAGCTAGGCGAGCTGAAAGAGATGAAGAAGATAGCTGCCTACCACGACTCCTGCTATCTCGGGCGGCACAACGATATCTATGAGGCGCCGCGAAAGGTGCTCTCCCACGTTCCGGGGCTCGCCGTAAGGGAAGTTGCGGCCTCCCGCACCCGCGGACTGTGCTGCGGCGGAGGCGGCGGGCACTTCTGGATAGAGGAAACCGGGGGCAAGAAGATAAGCGACATGCGCCTGGAGCAACTCCTGGAGACCAAGCCGGAGCTCATCACCGCCAACTGCCCCTATTGTATCCAGATGTTCGAAGATGCCGTGAAGAACAAGGGCAAAGAGGAGAGTCTAAAGGTGATGGACCTGGCCGAGGTGGTCGCCTCTCTCCTCAAGAAGTAGCTGCCCTCTCCGAAGTTTCCCCCTCCCTTGACGGGCTTTGCACCAGAAGTACCGCCCCCATGTCATCCTGAGCGAAG
>JAUYGE010000125.1 GCA_030690705.1 Dehalococcoidia bacterium
GGTGGCCAGCCAGGTCTCCGCCTTCCTTGGAAGTAACTATCTTATCACGCTTCACCAGAAGGAGTTGCGTCCGGTGGGGGAGTTCTTCCAGCAATGCGAGGCTTCCGAAGAGGTGCGCCATGAGAACATGACCCGCGGGACGGGATATCTGCTGTACCGGATTGTAGACAGGCTGGTGGACTACTGGTTCCCGATGCTGAGCAATCTTCTGGAGAGAATGGACCTGGTGGAGGACCAGGTATTTGACGAGACTGTGGAGATGGGGGCGGCGGTGGCATTGTTACGGCGCGACCTGATCAAGCAGCGTCGCATATCATGGCCGATGAGAGATATAGCCCAGACCCTCGGGCTGAAGCTGCAGCGCTTTACCGCTGAGGACATGACGGTCTACTTCGGGGACATCGTCGACCACATAAACAAGATATGGCATACCCTCGACGAGCTGCGTGAGGTGATAGAGGTGTACAAGGATACCGATTTTACCCTCGGCACGGAGCGGGTCAATGCGGTGCTCAGGGTGATGACGGTGGTCTTCACCGTGCTGCTGCCGTTCATGGTGATATCCGGCATCTACGGTATGAATGTCGTCCTGCCCGGCGGATTGGTGGAGGGTAGCCTGCGGACCTTCTTTGTCGTGTTGGCGCTTTGTCTGTTGTCCACAGGAGTAATGCTCTATTGGTTCCGGCGGAAGCGCTGGATCTAGATTATTTGGCAACCCCTCCCCCTAACCCCCGTCCCATTGGGAAGGGGGAAAAGACTTTCGAGAGGGGCGGAGCCCCTCTCGATGCCCTGCGCCGGCGCTCGCCCTTTTCAAGGGAAGGGGAACACAGTTTGGAGAGGGGCTCGATAAGGGCAAAGTATGGAAATCCGTCACGTCAGGGATGTCGCAACCTTTGGACTGGCCAATGCATTCCTCATGACCACCCCGATTCCCAACAGCGTGCCGGCCGTGGGCTATCAGGTGGCAGACGGGAAGGGCGTGAAGCTGGAGCTGTGAGCAACGCGCCAGAGCCCAGGTTCATCGTGGATAACAATGTGGCGAAGCTGGCCCGATGGCTCAGGATAATGGGCTATGACGCTATCTCTTTTGAGGGGGGCGACGACCGGCGGATGATCGACCTGGCGCTTGGTGGCGGCAGGGTGATGGTCACCAGGGACAGGCAGATAATGAAGAGGCGGGTCATCACCAGCGGCCGCCTCAAGGCGATATTGATTGAGCAGGAGTGGTTCCAGTACCAGATGAGACAGCTGGTGCGGACGATGAATCTCAAGGATGCCGGCGCTTTCAGCCTCTGCGTTGAGTGCAACAGGACGCTGTTGCCCCGGCGGAGAGAGGAGGTGGAGGACCTGGTGCCGCCTCATGTCTACCTCACCCACACTCAGTACATGCAGTGCCCCTCGTGCCGGCGGGTCTACTGGCAGGGCAGCCACTGGGCGGCCATGCGCCGGAGGCTCGAGGAGTCCGGATGGAACCGTGATGGTGACACGCCGGTGAGGAAAGAGGACGGGGAGGGTTGATGGGAGCGGCTAAGGTGAAGATCGTGACGACGGAGGAGATGCGTCTGATCGAAAAGCGCTGCGCCGAGGGCGGATTGACCTGGGAGGTGCTGATGGAGAAGGCGGGACTTGGCGTGGCGCAGGTGGTGAAGGAGCTGCTGGGCGAAGCCCCGATTCCACCCGGGCGCATACTGGTGCTGGTGGGACCGGGAAACAACGGCGGCGATGGGCTGGTGGCAGCGCGCCACCTTCATGATTGGGGCTTCTGGGTCAGTCTCTACGGCGGCAACAAGAAACCGAAGGGCAGGAACATGGAGCTGGTCCTGGAGCGTGCGCTCCCCTTCTTCTCTGCTTCGGACGATGAAGGTGGGGCGGTATTGCAGAGAGAGATAGCCTCGGCGGATGTGGTGATTGACGCACTCTTCGGCACCGGCATGAGCCGTCCCATCGAGAATCCCTATCGAGGGATGCTGGAGATGCTGAGGGAAGTGAAGTCCCGATTGGGTCGTGATTCCCGTCCGCTGGTTGTGGCCGTGGACATGCCCTCCGGCCTGAACGGCGACACCGGTGAGGTGGACGATGTCGCTCCCTACGCCGACGTGACCGTCACGCTGGGGTGTCCCAAGTTTGGCCTTTTCGCCTTTCCCGGCGCCGACAGGGTGGGCCGGCTGGTGACTGTGGACATCGGTATACCATCAAGTCTGACTGATCCGCTGTCGGCGGACCTGCTCACCGATGAGTGGGTGCGAGAGGCCCTTCCGGCGCGTCCGAAGGATGCTCATAAAGGGACTTTCGGGCGACTGCTGGTGGTGGCCGGTTCTATCAGCTATGTTGGGGCGGCTTGTCTGGCCTGCTCGGGCGCGCTAAGGGCCGGCGCCGGGCTGGTCACCCTGGCTGCCGCTCGTAGTCTGCACCCCATCGTGGCGGCCAGGCTGATCGAGGCCACTCATCTGCCTCTTCCTGAGGCGGAACCGGGCGTCATCGGCGCTGCGGCTGCAGAGGTGCTTGGAAAGGCGCTTCCGGAATATGAAGCCTGGCTCCTGGGGTGCGGGCTGGGCCAGCATCCGGCCACCGCCGAGTTTGTGAAGCTGGCCGTATTGGAAAGTCATTCCAGTCAGCGCATTCCTCTGGTACTGGATGCCGACGGTCTCAATCTGGTCTCCCGGACAGATGGGTGGTGGCGCAAGCTCGCAGAAAAAGTTATAGTTACTCCCCATCCCGGGGAGATGTCACGCCTGACGGGGATGCCTGTGTCTGAGATACAGAGAAACAGGGTTGAGACGGCCAGGCAGAAGGCGCAGGAATGGAAGAAGACGATAGTGCTAAAGGGGGCCTACACCGTTGTTGCCGGCGCTGATGGCCAGGTCGCTCTGAGCCCCTTTGCCAATCCCGGGCTGTCCTCGGCAGGGACCGGCGATGTCCTGGCCGGGTGCATCGCGGGATTGCTGGCTCAAGGGCTGGCGACGTTCGAGGCGGCGGCCTGCGGCGTCTATATTCACGGCAAGGCGGGGGAGAAGGTGAGAGAGGAGCTCGGCGATATGGGGATGACGGCCGGTGACCTCACCGGGCAATTGCCCCTGGCGATAAAGGGGTTGCGGGAAACGGATTCGGGCCGGAGGTGACCATGCTGCTGGCACTGGACATAGGTAACACCAATATCGTGGCCGGCGTCTTCCAGGGGGAAGAGTTGCGGGCCACGTGGCGAATGGCCACCAGCGTTCACCGCACGGCTGACGAGTATGCTATTGTTCTGCTTGGCCTGCTGCAGAACAAGGGCGTCTCTGTGGGGGAAATCAAGGAAGTCGTCATATGTAGCGTGGTGCCGCCATTGACGGAGACTTTCGAAAAGCTGGCCCGCGAGTACTGCGGTGTCGCTCCGCTGGTGGTGGAGGCGGGGGTGAAGACGGGGGTCCGCATTCAGATGGAGAACCCGCGTGAGGTGGGTGCGGACAGGATAGTGAACGCCGCGGCTGCTCACCGGCTTTACGGAGGGCCGCTTATTGTCATCGATTTGGGAACGGCGACCACCTTCGACGCGGTTTCGAAGGAGGGGGACTATCTTGGAGGGGCGATAGCTCCGGGTATCGGCATTGCCGCCGAGGCCCTCTTTCAGCGTACGGCCATGCTGCCTCGCGTGGAGATGGTGCGTCCGCCGCGGGCTATCGTCAAGAACACGGCAGCGGCCATGCAATCGGGGATCATCTTCGGCTACAGCGGACTTATCGAAGGAGTGGTCTCCCGCATCAAGCGCGAGATGGGGGGGCAGGTGAAGGTAGTGGCTACCGGAGGGCTGGCGGGCATTATGGCCAAAGACTCCCCGGTCATAGACATTGTCAATCCCGACCTGACCCTGTACGGTTTGCGACTGGTGCACGAAATCAACAAGTCCTGATTGGTGCCAGATCTGGCAGGAGGGCATCCGATGTTGTCAAAGAAGACGGTGGTCCTGGGGGTGACGGGCAGTATTGCCGCGTACAAGGCGGTGGATTTGGCCAGCAAGCTAACCCAGGAGGGCGCCACGGTGGAAGTGGCGATGACACCCGCCGCGACGGAGTTTGTTTCGCCCCTCACCTTCCGGGCGATTACGGGTCGCCCCGTGGTCACCGACATGTTCGATTCCGGTGCGGAGTTCAGCATTGAGCATGTGGCGCTGGCGGAGAGGGCTGATGTGGTGGTCGTGGCGCCGGCCACGGCTGACATCATTGCTCGCATGGCAGCGGGTATGGCGGATGATACGGTTTGCTGCACTGTGCTGGCGACGAAGGCCCCTGTAATCGTGGCGCCGGCGATGCACGCCGGCATGTACCAGAATCAGGTTACCCAGGACAACATCCGGCGGCTCAAGGCCCGCGGCTTTCACATCGTTGGCCCCGCTCATGGGAGGCTGGCTTCCGGCGGGGTGGGGCCGGGACGCTTCGTAGAGGTGGAGGAGCTTCTGGCGGCCATCAGGCAGGTGCTGGACAAGAGAGCGGACCTGGCCGGCCGCGCCGTACTGGTAACGGCTGGAGGCACTCAGGAGCCCATCGACCCGGTGCGATTCGTGGGGAACCATTCCTCGGGAAAGATGGGTTACGCGATAGCCGAGGCGGCTCGCGACCGGGGGGCCACAGTGACCCTGGTGGCGGCGCCCAACTCCTTGCCGGACCCGGCCGGCGTGAAGGTGGTGAGAGTGGGCAGGGCGGTGGAAATGCGGGAGGCTGTTTTGAAGGCAGCAGCCGGGAAAGACGTGCTCATCATGGCGGCGGCGGTGGCAGACTACCAGCCCAAAGTTGTATCGGAGAGCAAGATAAAGAAAGGCGCCGTGTCCCTGAACCTCGAGCTGGTCATGACGCCCGATATCCTGGCCGAGGTGAAGGGCATTCCCATCAAGGTGGGGTTTGCCGCGGAGAGCGAGAACCTGCTGGTGAATGCCAGAGCCAAGCTGAAACAAAAGGACCTGGACCTTATCGTGGCCAACGACATCACTCTGCCGGGCAGCGGTTTCGGCTCCGACAACGACCGCGTGTCCCTCATTGATAAGAGCGGGAAGGCGGAAGAGCTGCCCTTGATGTCCAAGAGGGAAGTGGCTGAGAAGGTGCTCGACAGGGTGGAAGCGCTTCTGCAACGGCGGCGCCCGTCTTCAAGGAAGCGTATCGGCTGAAGGCCCGGCCTGGGACTACTCCTCTTTTCCCATAAACACTTTCATGTGCGGCCAGGGTATCTCGATTCCCTGCGCGTCGAATTCCTTCTTAATCCTTCTCCTGAGCTCAGCCATTACGTCCCACTGTTTGAGGGGCTGGGTTTCACCTGCTACTTTGATGACAACCGCTGAGTCGCCCAGTTCGTCCACCCGGAGAAGTCCCGGCGTCTTCGCAATGAAAGACGGTCCCCACTTGGGCTCCTGGGCCATGTCCTCCCAGGTCTTCCTGATTACGGCCATCACCCTGTCCACATCTTCCTTGTAGGCTACGCCAATATTCAGATTTGCTCTTGACCAGACCTTGGTGAAGGTGCTGGTCACCCGGATCTCGCCGTTGGGAACAATATGAAGGGCGCCGTCCAGGTCTCTCAGCGTAGTTCTTCTCAGGTTAACTGATTCCACCATGCCGGATATATCTGCAATACGGATTACATCGCCCACGTTATACTGGTTCTCCATGGTGATGATGAGGCCCGAGATCAGGTCTTTCACCAGGCTCTGGGCGCCGAAGCCAATAGCGATGCCTGCCACGCCGAAGCCGGCCAGAAGGGCGGCGATGTTGATCTCCAGCTCAGAAAGAAGCAGGAATGCGGTGATGAGGAAGATTATGATGCTGCCCACGGAAACAAATAGGTGGGACAGGGTGACGTTTCGCTTGTCGAGCTCTACCTGAGGGTGCCCTTGCATCGCCCCGCTGAGCATTCTTGTTAACGTTCCGGGCAGCGTCTTCCGCAGTAAAAGGTTGGCGACTACACCAATGGCGATGATGATGAGAATTCTTGTGCCGTGTGTTATGAGCCACGCTACTATGGGAGTCCAGTCAATCAAGGTAACCACCTCTTCAAAAACGGCGATTGACGCAAGCCGCGTGCCATCATTGGCTTTGCGCGGCCCCATTTTAGGGCAAGGGGCCACATGCCCGCAAGCCGTGCCCCGCTTCCAGCCAGCTTGACTTTCTGTCCTTTGCCATGCTAAATTCCTGGACTATTTGGGAACCTCTCACCCCTGCCCCCTCTCTCCTTAGAAAGGAGAGAGGGGATATATTTAATAGAGGGGCTCCGCCCCTCTAAAACGCCCATTGTTTGAAAGGTACTCCGTGTTCAAGCCAGTAGGCAGCAAGGTGAACTTCCCCCAGATGGAGGAGCAAATCCTCCGCTTCTGGAAGGAAAGCAACATCATGGAGAAGAGCATCGAGGGCCGGCGGAACGGCCCACGCTTCACGCTCTATGAGGGGCCTCCCACCGCCAACGGCACTCCCGGAATTCATCATGTGCTGGCGCGGGTGTTCAAGGACGTTATCCCTCGCTACAAGACCATGAAGGGCTACTATGCTCCCCGCCAGGCGGGCTGGGATACCCATGGTCTGCCCGTGGAGCTGGAGGTGGAGAGGGAGCTCGGCCTGTCCAGTAAGACGCAGATAGAAGAATACGGCATTGCCAAGTTCAATCAGCGCTGCCGGGAAAGCGTTCTCCGCTATCTCAAGGCATGGGAAGCCCTGACCGAGCGCATTGCCTTCTGGGTGGACATGCAGCATGCCTACCGCACTTTCGACAACACCTACATCGAGACGGGCTGGTGGGTGGTGAAACAGCTATGGGACAAGGGACTGGTGTACCAGGGGCACCGGGTCACGCCCCATTGTCCGCGGTGCAGCACGTCTTTGAGCTCTCACGAGGTGGCCCTCGGCTACAAGGATGATACCGAGGACCCGTCAGTTTACATAAAGTTCAGGGTTGTTTCCCCACCATCGGCAGTTTCCGAGGAGGTCCGCCAGTTTCTCGGTCCAAGTCCTCTTTATCTGCTGGCCTGGACGACCACGCCGTGGACACTTCCGGGGAACACCGCCCTGGCGGTGGCGGAGGAGGTGCAGTATGCGGTGGTGGAGGTGGGTGGAGAAGGGGATTGCCCGGAAAGGCTCGTTCTGGCTGAGCCGCTGGTCGGGTCTGCTATTGAGGGAAACTACCGGTTGATCGGGCTTCTTAAGGGCGCCTCTCTCGTCGGGCTGAAGTACGAGCCTCTGTACAATCCCGGAAGCGTGGGAACGGGGCAACGGCGCGTCTTCCAGCACTTGCAGCGACAACCGGTCTCCGCCGATTTGACCTATCCCGTGGTCGCTGGCAGCTTCGTGTCTACGGAGGAGGGCACCGGCGTCGTGCACATCGCTCCGGCTTTCGGCGAAGTGGACTTCCAGCTTGGGGAGGATTTCAATCTCGACATGGTGGTGTCGGTCGATCTCCAGGGCAAGGTGTACGGCCCCTTCCCCGGCGACGGCCTGTTTGTCAAAGTGGCGGACCCCGTTATTTCTGCGGATTTGCAGCGAAGGGGGCTGCTCTATCGGAGCGGGAAGATTAGCCACACCTATCCTTTTTGCTGGCGCTGTGATAGTCCCCTTCTCTACTATGCGAAGAGAAGCTGGTACATCGCCACCACCAAGAAGAAAGAGCGGCTGGTAGCCGCCAACGAGGACATCAACTGGTATCCCGAGCATATCAAGCATGGACGCTTTGGCGACTGGCTGGAGAACAACGTGGATTGGGCGGTCTCGCGGGAGCGCTACTGGGGAACGCCGCTCCCTATATGGCAATGCCAGGGCTGCGGACACCAGGTGTGCGTTGGCGGCTCGGAGGACCTGAGGAAGCTGGCTCACCAGGAGGCCATGGCTAAAGCGGGGCACTCCCTGGACGAGTGCGTCAAAGACCTGCATCGCCCCTTTGTGGACAATATCTTGCTGAAATGCGGCAAGTGCGGCGGTACCATGCGCCGCGTCCCCGAGGTCATGGACTGCTGGTTCGATTCGGGCGCCATGCCCCTGGCGCAGTGGCACTATCCCTTTGAAAACCGCACCTTGCTGGAGGATGGGCGCTTTCCGGCCGACTATATATGCGAGGCAGTGGACCAGACGAGGGGATGGTTCTATACCCTCCATGCGCTATCGACACTGCTGTTTGACCGGGCTTGCTACCGGAATGTCATCTGCCTGGGGCACATCCTGGATGACAAGGGCGACAAGATGAGCAAGGCCCGGGGGAACGTGGTTGAGCCGTGGAAAGTGATCAATGCCCACGGGGTGGATGCCCTGAGATGGTACCTGTTTGTCTCTTCCCCACCGGGCAACGTCCGACGGTTCTCGGTGGACAAGCTGGCTGAGGTGGTGCGCAAGTTCCTGCTTACGCTGTGGAACACCTATTCTTTCTTTGCAACCTATGCCAACATCGACAGCTTTGATCCTCGCAGTGTGCAAGAGCCGCTCAGCTACTCCGAACTGGACAGGTGGATTCTCTCGGAGCTCAGCAGCCTGACGAAGGGAGTCTCGGAGAATCTGGAAGCCTACGACCCCGGCGGGGCGGCGCGTCTACTGGAGGACTTCGTGGATGTTCTCTCCAACTGGTACGTGCGGCGGAGCCGGCGCCGCTTCTGGAAAAGTGAGAGCGATGCCGACAAGAAGGCGGCCTACGTCACTCTCTATCGTTGCCTGATTACTCTGTGCAGGCTTCTAGCGCCCTTCACTCCGTTCATTGCCGAGGAGCTCTACCAGAATCTGGTGCGTGCCATAGACGGTGAGGCGCCGGAGAGTGTCCATCAGGCGGACTACCCGGTGGCTGAACTGTCTCAAATCGATGACGACTTGATGTCCGGGACGAGGCTGGTGATGAAGTTGGCCAGCATGGGGCGTTCGGCGCGAAGCGGGGCGGGCATCAAGGTGCGCCAGCCCCTGGGCAAGGTGGTGGTTAAGGTCAAGTCAGCGAAGGAGAAGAAAGGACTCGAGGCGCTGTCCGGACAGCTACTGGAAGAGCTGAATGTGAAGGCCCTTGAAGTTGTGGCGGAGACCGTGGAGTTAGGCAAGGACTATGCCGTGGCGGAAGACGGTGGGTACACGGTGGCTGTGCTCACCGATCTCTCCCCTGAGCTAAAGGCCGGTGGGATGGCCCGGGAGGTGGTCCACCGCCTGCAAACTATGCGCCGTGCGGCGGGGTTCGATATTGCGGACCACATTACCACCTATTACCAGGCGGAAGGGCCTCTGAAGGCGGTGATGGGCGATTTCGCTGATTACATAAAGCAGGAGACCCTGTCCCGGGAATTGGTCGAGGGGGAAGCCACGGCTGAAGCTCATGTGGAGACGCATAAGGTCGACGGACATGCCGTCAAGCTCGCGGTGAAGAGGGTATAAGGCTTCTTGTCATTGCGAGGCCATGCAGTAGGGGCACGGCGAGGTCCCGCCGTCACATCGCGGGATGCCGTGCCCGCAGGCCGAAGCAATCTCACAAGAGGTGCTATGAGATTGCTTCGCTTCGCTCGCAATGACGGTTGGAGGAAGGCTGTCGTTTACGGTGACTGTGGGCTTTGCCCCAACGTTATACTCAAAGTCCGCTCTGCCTTGTCCCGCAAAAGGGTGATCGATGCTGTTTCACCCACCTTGCGCGATTGAACGGCTTTCCTCAGTAGCTCGGCGGTGCCCGTCTTCTGACCGTTCAGCGATACAATGATATCCCCGACTCCTATTCCGGCTTTCTCCGCAGGACTGTTCCTTTCCACGAAGGTAATCAGTACCCCTTCGGTTACGCTGAGCTCGTAGTACGAGGCGACGGTTGGCGTAACGGTGAGGAGGCCAACCCCCAGCCATGGCCTGACCACCTGGCCCACCGTGACAAGGCTTTGAATGACGTTCAAGGCAGGCGTGATGCTAATGGAAAAGCCGATGTTCTGAGCGGTACCGGCGATGGCGGTATTGATGCCGATAACCTCTCCGGCCATGTTCAGGAGCGGGCCGCCGCTGTTGCCCGGGTTAATGGCGGCATCGGTCTGAATGAGGTCGTAAAGCTGGGAGCTGCCGGAGGTCTCGATGGTACGGCCCAGATAGCTGACGATCCCCGCCGTCACCGTGGGCCCCCCCTCGAGTGCCAGGGCGTTGCCGATAGCTACCACCCAGTCGCCCACACGCAGCTTGGTGGAGTCTCCGAGACGGGCGGCTGGCAGGTTCTGAGCCTGGATTCTAACTATGGCCAAATCGGTCTGAGGGTCGCGGCGTGTCTCAATTACGGGGAAGGTGCGACCATCGGCCAGGGTGACCTTGATGTTCCGGGCCCCTTCGACGACATGGTTGTTAGTGAGGATAATGCCCGACGGGTCGATAATCACTCCCGATCCGGCGCCCTCCTGGGGGACCGGCTGAAGGAAGACATCTCTGCTGACAGTTTCAGTATGGACGGCTACCACTGAAGGACTGGCCTTTTCCACCACGGCAGCGATGGAGGGAAGAGCAGGAGCCTGGTTGCTGCCCGGGGCGGGCAGGAGCAGGTTCGGTGGAGGGGCCTGAGTGGTGGGGGATGGGGCGGCAGGCTTTTCAGCGGGTGTTTGTGATGGAGTTAGGGCAGCCGGCAACAGGTTGCAGCCCAGGGTGCCTGAGGCCAGGCTGAGGGCT
>JAUYGE010000140.1 GCA_030690705.1 Dehalococcoidia bacterium
AGATTGATGAGATGACGGTCAGCCAGTACCTTTACACCACCGGTATACCCGACCCGGACCTGATAATTCGCACCGGCGGCGAGATACGCATCAGCAACTTCCTGCTGTGGCAATCGGCCTACAGTGAGCTGTATTTCACCCCCACGCTATGGCCTGACTTCAGCAAGAACGAAATCGAAATGGCTTTGCTGGCCTACGGACAGAGGCAACGGCGCTTCGGAGGCCTGGCATGCTCGGGCTCAGAGCCGAAAGAGACCGAAACTGCCCACACCACTGGTTTTGTCATTGCGAGGGCCGAAGGGCCAAAGTCCCGACGCGTCGGGACCACGCCCTGATTTCATCGGGACTCGCAATGACAGTAAGGGCTGCTAGCGGATGAAACGAAGGGTAGCTACTGCCCTGGTGGGTGTGCCCCTGATAGCGGCGGCCATCTGGTTCGGCAACCCCTGGTATCCCCTGTTGATAGCCATGCTAGCCACGCTGGCATCCTATGAGTTCTTCCGGATGGCCCAGTCCAGAGCCGCGCCGCTCACCTATTGGGGTATCTTCGGCGCCCTTCTCCTGACGCTGAGCCCCCTCTACCCCGGCAGCACCCGGGCAGTCAGCCCCCCCCTTCTTGTCATGGCCGCCATTATGGTAACTTCCCTGAGCTGGCTGGTATTACGCTCACGGAGAGAGCAGGCGGTCCACGACTGGGCCTGGACTCTGGCCGGCATGCTCTACACCGGCTTCCTTCTGAGCTTCCTGATGGCGCTTAGAGGCCTCGAACACGGTCTGGGCTGGACCTTCCTGGCCATCTTCACCGCGTTCGCAGCAGACACGAGCGCCTTCTTCATCGGCAAGAGTCTCGGTAAGCATAAGCTGGCGCCGACCATAAGTCCGGCAAAGACATGGGAAGGCCTGGTCGCAGGCCTGGCGGGCGCTTCCATCGCCAGCCTGCTGCTGACAGCGGTCTTTGACCTTCCCCTCAACATCGGGCAGGCTCTTGCCGTGGGCCTTCTCATAGGCATTGCCGCAACCCTGGGTGACCTGACGGAGTCGCTCATCAAGAGAAACCTCGGCGTGAAAGACTCCGAACGCTGGCTGCCCGGCCACGGCGGCATCCTTGACCGCTTTGATAGCGTCATATTCTCGGGAGTGGCGGTTTACTTCTACGCTGTGGGGCTGGAGATGCTATCATGAAGGGTGGCGTCAAGAGGCTGGCCATACTAGGCTGCACCGGCTCCATCGGGCAGCAGACCCTGCAAGTGGTCAGGGCTTTCCCGGAGAGATTTGAGGTGGTCGGCCTGGCAGCGGGAAGCAACCGCGCCCTGCTGGAGAGGCAGGCCGCGGAATTCAAACCCCGGGCGGTCCACTTTGCTGAGGGAGATGACCGAAGGGCCGGGGGCGGGCGTTCGTCTGCCCTGCCCAAGAAGCTGTCCCTTGAGGAGATGGCCAGTCTCGATGAGGTCGACCTCGTCGTCATTGCCACCTCGGGGAAAGCAGGCCTGTCCCCTCTTCTGTCCGCCGTCCGGGCCGGCAAGCAAGTCGCCCTGGCCAACAAGGAAGCGCTGGTGATGGCCGGCGAGATAGTAACGCGGGAAGCCCGCCGGCACAGGGCGAGGCTGCTCCCTGTGGATAGCGAGCACAGCGCTATCTGGCAGTGCCTTCGAGGGGAAAAGGAGAAGCCCTACCGCATCCTTCTCACCGCCTCGGGTGGACCTTTCGCCAGGTATACTTCGACCCAGCTGTCCCGTGTCACGCACGAAGAAGCCCTGCGCCATCCCACCTGGTCCATGGGCAAGAAGGTGACCATCGATTCCGCCACCCTGATGAACAAAGGGATGGAGGTCATTGAAGCCCACTGGCTATTCAATGTCCCGCTGGACAGGATTCAGGTGCTCGTCCATCCCCAGAGCATCGTTCACTCGATGGTCGAGTTCGGGGACGGGTCCATCAAGGCCCAATTGAGCCAGCCTGACATGCGCCTGCCCATCCAGTATGCCCTGACCTATCCCGAGCGATGGACAAATGCCGGGCTGCCGAGACTGGACTGGAGCAAGACCGGCGCTCTCACCTTCGAGCTTCCGGACATGGAGCGTTTCCCGTGCCTCAAGCTCGCTCTGCAGGCAGCCGAAATGGGCGGCACGGCGCCGGCGGTCCTCTGTGCCGCCGATGAGGTTGCGGTGGACCTCTTTCTGTCCGGACGTCTCGCCTTCCTCGACATCCCGCAGCTCGTCGGCAGGACACTTGAAAAGCATCGGCATATCGCTCGCCCCTCCCTGGAGGAAATACTGCAGGCGGACGGCTGGGCCAGAGAAACGGCCGCCATTCTTGCCTCCCGAGGTCAAATATGATTACCATTGCGACCACCCTTCTCATTTTCATCGCCGTGCTCGCCGTTCTGATTCTCGCCCATGAGCTGGGCCATTTCGCCACCGCCCGGGCCTCGGGAGTGGACGTGGAGGAGTTCGGTTTCGGCTTCCCGCCCGCCCTGCTGAAAATAAAGAGGGGCCAGACCGTTTACTCCATTAATCTCATCCCCCTGGGTGGTTTCGTCAAGCTGGCCGGCGAGGAGGACTCGCAAGTGCCGCGCAGCTTTGCCGCTAAGCCCTACGGTACCAGGTTGCTCATCCTGGCCGCCGGCTCGATAATGAATGTCCTGCTGCCCATCGTCCTTCTGTCTGCCAGCTACATGGTCCCCCGCGACGTGGTAGTGCAGACGGTGAGTGCCGGAGAGGTGGCCGCAGGCTCTCCCGCCGAAAAGGCCGGCATCCAGACCGGCGACGTCCTGGTCGCCATCAACGGCCGTCCCGTCCGGAACTCCGGCGAGCTGTTATATAATATCCGCCTCCATCTCGGCTCCGCCATCGAGCTGGACACCCAACGGGATGGCGCCCCCAGGAAAGTCCAGATAACCCCGCGCTGGAATCCGCCGCCGGGACAGGGCCCGCTCGGCATCATCATTCAGGCATCACCCGGCGCCTCGACGGGCAAGGAGTCCTATCCCATCTGGAAGGCTGTTCCCAAAGGGATGGTCAGCCTCTGGGAGGCCCTTATCCTCTTCAAGAATGAGATACTGCGCTGGTTCATCCAGAGGACTGCCCCGCAAGTAGCTGGTCCTGTCGGCATCGCCCAGATGACCGGAGAGGTAGCCCAGGCAGGTTTCAGTCCCCTCCTGTCATTTACCGCCTTCCTCAGCATCAACCTGGCCATAGTAAACCTTCTTCCCCTGCCGGCTCTGGATGGCGGAAGGATAGCCTTTGTGCTGCTGGAATGGGTGCGCCGCGGCAAACGCATCTCCGCGAAGAGGGAAGGGCTGGTCCATCTCGTCGGCTTTCTGATGTTGATGGCACTGGTTGTAGTAATAAGCTACTACGACATCATGCGGATGCTCGGAGAGGGAAGCTAGCCGGAATGATAATCCGCAGGAAATCAAAGCCCGTAAGGATAGGTGAGGTCATCGTCGGCGGAGAGGCGCCCATTGTGGTCCAGTCCATGACCAAGACCGACACCAGGGATGCCAAGGCCACCGTGGCGCAGATAAGGGAGCTGGAGGAATGCGGTTGCGAGATGGTCAGGGTCGCTGTGCCCGACAGCGAGGCAGCCGAAGCTCTCCCGCGAATCAAGCAGGCCATTTCCATTCCTCTCATCGCCGACATCCACTTCGACCACCGCCTGGCCCTCATGGCCTTGAAGGCAGGTTGCGATGGACTCCGCTTGAACCCCGGGAATATCGGCGAGAGGGACAAGGTGGCCGCCGTGGTGCGCTCCGCCAGGGAAAGGAGCGTCCCCATCCGCATCGGGGTCAATGCGGGCAGCTTACCCCAGGACTTCAAGCCCGAGGCGAGCACTGCGGAGCGCATGGTCGCCCTGGCCATGGAACAGGTAACCTTGCTGGAGTCGCTGGACTTCAGCCTCATGAAGATTTCCCTCAAGGCTTTCGACGTGCCCACCACGATAGAAGCCTACAAGGAAATGGCCCGGAGGGTGGACTATCCTCTTCACCTGGGAATCACCGAATCCGGCACCTTGAAGAAGGGCGTCATCCGCAGCGCCGTCGGCATCGGCGCCCTTCTGTACCTGGGCATCGGCGACACTCTCCGAGTCTCCCTGAGCGCCCACCCACGGGAAGAGGTTACTGCTGGATACGAGATACTGAGCAGCCTCGACCTGAGACAGGACAGTCCGGTGCTGGTCAGTTGCCCCTCCTGCGGACGCACCGAGGTAGACATCATAGGGCTGGCCGAGGCGGTGGAAGCCTACCTTAACAAGGTACGGAAGCCGCTCAAGGTAGCCGTCATGGGCTGCGTGGTCAACGGACCGGGTGAGGCCAGGGAGGCTGACATCGGCCTGGCCTGCGGCAAGGGCCGGGGCGTCATTTTCCGCAAGGGCGGGATCGTGCGGACGGTGGAGGAGAACGACTACCTTGCCGCTTTGAAGAAAGAGATTGATGACTGGCAGGAATCCGGCTGACAACTGAAGTTGCCATTGCGAGGGGCAAAGCCCCGAAGCAATCCGTCTTCAGTTGAGTGGGGAACGGATTGCTTCGCTTCGCTCGCAATGACAGTAATCGTCTGACAAATACCATCCGGAGGCACCGATGCGTTTTTCTCAACTCTTAGGCAAGACCCTCCGCCAGGTGAGCGCCGAGGCCGACACGCCGAGCCACCAGCTCATGCTCCGGGCCGGGCTCATCTACCAGGTGGCTGCCGGAATCTATTCCTATCTGCCTACCGGGTGGCGTGCATTGCGCAAAGTGGAATCGGTCATCCGGGAGGAAATGGACCGGGCTGGCGGGCAGGAGCTGATGATGCCCGTCCTCCAGCCATGCGAGCTCTGGGACCAGAGCGGGCGGCGCCGGCCTTTCGGCCAAACCCTGTTCACCCTCAAGGACCGCCGGGAGCGCGTGCTCTGCCTCGGCCCCACCCATGAGGAGGTCGTGACCGACATCGTCGCCCACCAGGTGAAGAGCTACCGCGACCTGCCCCTTTACCTCTACCAGATTCAGGTCAAGTTCCGGGACGAGCCGCGCCCGAGGGGCGGCCTGCTCCGGGTGCGCGAGTTCCACATGAAGGACATGTACAGCTTCCACACCGATGAAGCCAGTCTCGACGAGGGCTACTGGACGGTGGCCAGGGCCTACGAGAGAATTTTCTCCCGCCTCGGTCTGTCCACCCTGATGGTTGAGGCGGATAGCGGCGCCATCGGCGGCAAAGCATCCCACGAATTCATGGCACTGGGGGAGGCCGGGGAAGACGAGGTTGTCCGCTGCGAGCAGTGCAACTACGCCGCCAACATGGAGAAAGCCGAAAGCCGCAAGACTCCCGGCGAGAAGGGCGAACCCCTGCCCGTCGAGGAGGTCAGCACGCCGGGCAAAAAGTCCATCGACGAGGTGGCGGGCTTCCTCGGCCTGACCCCGAGGCATACCCTGAAAGCCATCTTCTACATAGCCGACGGTAAGCTGGTCTTCGTCCTCATCCGCGGAGACCAGGAAGTCAACGAGGTGAAGCTCAAGAACCTCCTTCGTTGCGCCGAGCTGCGACTGTCCGGCGACGAGGAGATCAGGGCCGCCGGTCTGGTCCCGGGCTTCGCCTCACCTGCAGGTATCAAGGGCGTCACCATTGTGGCAGACCACTCCATCACCTCGGGCGCTAACTTCGTCGCCGGCGCCAACAAGCCGGATACCCACTTGAAGAACGTAAACTATCCGCGCGACTTCCAGGTCGAGAAGATGGCCGATATCGCCAGAGCCAGGCCGGGGGAAGGGTGTCCTAAGTGCGGTCACCCGCTCACCATCGCCCGGGGCATCGAGGTGGGCCACATCTTCAAGCTGGGCACCTTCCTGAGCGAGAAAATGGGCGCCTCCTTCCTGGACAAGGCCGGCGCCTCCAGGCCCATCATCATGGGCTGCTACGGCATCGGGGTCGGACGGCTTCTGGCGGCAGTCATCGAGCTCACTCACGACGACCGCGGGATAATCTGGCCGGCGTCCATTGCGCCTTACCAGGTATACCTCTGCGCTTTGATGATGGAGAAGGCGGACGTCCTGGCCACTGCCGAGAAGGTCTACAATGAACTTCAAGCGGAAGGCTTGGAGGTGCTTTTCGACGACCGGCAGGAATCGCCGGGTGTGAAATTCAATGATGCCGACCTGCTCGGGATGCCCCTGCGAGTTACGGTGAGCCCTCGCACCCTCGAAAAGGGAAGCGCCGAGGTAAAACTCCGCCAGCAGAAGGAGACTCGCCTCCTGCCCCTGGACGGACTCGCCTCCCAGGTGAAGCAGATTCTCACAGTTGCCTAGCACACTGGCGGTTGTCTGCGACAGCGTCGCCTTTCAGCCGGGGCTTCGGCCCAGCGCCGGCTTCGCTTGCCTCATCAAGACGCAGGACAAGAATGTCCTCTTCGATACAGGCCCCCATCTGTCCACCTTGCTCCATAACATGGAGAAGCTGTCCCTTTCCCCTCATGATATAGACACCATAGTGCTGTCCCACAACGACAGCGACCACGCCGGCGCGCTCTTCGACCTGCTGGCCCTGGTGAAAGGCGTTACCGTCTATCTGTTGGACTCATCACCGGCACTCTACAAAGAGCGGATGGCCCGTGCCGGCGCCACGGTAATCGGAGTGGACTCACCAGCCGCAGTTGCTGAGGGACTGATGAGCACCGGTGAGCTCGGGGGCAGCCCGTCGGAGCAAGCGCTGGTCCTGCACACAAGCAAGGGCCCGGCCCTGATTATCGGCTGCGGACATTCCGGGTTGGTGAACACCACCCAAAGGGCCAAACAGCTCGCTGGCTCCATCCCTCACCTTATCCTCGGAGGCTTTCACCTCGAGAGTGCTTCCCGCCCACAGATAGAGGCAACGGCCCGCCAACTTCAAGAACTGGGCATTGCACAGATAGCTCCCTGTCACTGCACCGGCGAAAGGGCGCGCAACGTCCTGAAGCAAATCTACGGAGATAACTTCATTGCCTGCGGCAGCGGCAGAGTGATAGAGTTGGGGTGACAGGTGAGACCTGCTGTTAGCTGTAACAAACAAGCGTATAATAGAAATACGCTTCATGTTTGCCCGGCGGCAGCACAAGAGATATAGCCGGCATTTAGGGGTACAGACCGAGATGGACGAGCACTTCAAGCTGGTCAGAACCTTGCGTTGCAGGAACCTCAATGTTCCGGGCACGCTTGGGAAACTGGCCACAACTATCGGAGCCGCCGGCGGCGACATCGGGAATATTGTCACGGTCCATCTGGGCCATCACTACACAATCAGAGACATTGATATACTTGTCGAGAGCGAAGAGCACCTGGCAAAGCTCATGGGGGAGGTGGAGAAGGTTCCCGGCGTTTCCTTGCTTCAGGTCAGGGACGCCGTGCTGGAACTTCACAAGAACGGCAAGATCAAGATGATCAACACCGTTCCCGTCAAATCCCTGGATGACCTCAGAAAGGTATATACGCCCGGCGTGGCCGAGGTGTGTGAGTTGCTGGTTAAGCGGCCGGAGTTGAAGGACACATACACCGTCATTCCCTATTCAGTGGCGATTGTGACGGACGGCACTGCCATCCTGGGGTTGGGGAACATCGGCCCGGTGGCCGGGATGCCTGTCATGGAGGGCAAGGCCGCCCTTCTTCAGCAGCTTGCAGGTGTGAGCGGGATACCCGTGCTACTCGATACCACTGATCCGGATGAGATCGTCGAAACCGTGAAACACATTGCTACTACCTTTGGCGGCATTCAATTGGAAGATATCGCCTCGCCGCGCTGTTTCGCCATATTGGCCAGGCTGGAGGACGAACTCAAGGTGCCGGTGATGCACGACGATCAGCAGGGCACGGCGGTGGTGGTGATGGCGGCGCTGCTCAACGCGTGCAAGCTCACTGGCATGAAATTGGAAGATGCCAGGATCGGGCTTCTCGGCCTGGGCGCCGCCGGCCTGTCAATCGGGAAATTCATCTTGCGCTTCACCGGCAAGCCAGCGCTGGGCACGGCCAGGACCGAAGCGAGCCTGAAACGGCACGCCGATGCCGGAGGTGTTCCATCCGACTTCGAGACCATTATGAAGACCACCGATATCGTCATCGGGACAACTGGCCAGCGAGGACTGATCGATCCCGCCAGGGTGAGAAAGGGCCAGATCATCTTCGCTTTGTCGAACCCGACTCCGGAGATCAGTCCGGAGGCCGCCAGGGCCGCCGGCGCGGGGCTGGCGGTGGATGGCAGAACGGTCAACAACCTGCTGGGCTTCCCGGGAATCTGGCGTGGGACACTCGATGCCAAGGCACGCAGGATCAACTATGAAATGTACCTCGCCGCTATCAAGGCCATTGCCGGTGCCACTTCCGAGGGCGAACTCGTGCCCAACCCGGTTGACCCAAAGGTGCACCTGGCCGTGGCCCATGGCGTTGCACGCGCGGCTATGGAGTCGGGCGTGGCCCAGCGGCAACTCGATGACGACTACTTCGAGGGCACCAGTATAAAAGAGCCGCCCTGGATATAGAGCCGCTGCACAAGATGACGAATTGGCCAATTCAAGGCACGATTCTCCGTGACCATAATAGGAGCCGCGCCGGCTGCCGTTGGCGGCCGAGCTAAATAAAAGATCGGAGGGGGTATAGCATGTTGAAAACAGAGTCCATGGTTACCGATGTCCTGGTCATTGGGTCAGGGATAGCAGGG
>JAUYGE010000151.1 GCA_030690705.1 Dehalococcoidia bacterium
GGCGCGGCACAGGCGTAGAAGACGAGCATTGAAACCAGACCAAGGATTACTGCGCAACGAGAGAGCCTTTTCATCCGTTCCCCCTTCACTCCTGAATACTAACACGCGGCACAAATACCAACGCCGAGAGCCAGGCCAATGGGCCTCCGGGAATCATCAGATCAAGACTACATGGACCCAGCCGAGGCGTCAAGCGTGTTGACATAATGACGGCAGCCCTCTTCAAGGGCTTCCCCCATTCCCACCGAGCTCAGTCAGCATTATCTGCTGAAACTCCGTCAAGCTCCTGACGACGTCCTCGCCCCCCCGCTCACCATTCCTGTCCAGATAGAAAGCCCGCATGCCGATTTCCCGGGGTGCAAGATAGTCGCCGTTCCAGTTATCGCCGATGTGGACTACTTCTTTCGGGCTGACACCAAGAGCATCGCACACCAGGCGATAGAAATCGGCGGTCTTAAGCAGCTGATAATCGGAGATGCAGGAGAAGACCTGCCGGAAATGGCCGCGAATGGGCGACAGCAACAGGTCGAGGAAATCGCGGCTGGACGCCGAACTAACGACCAGGGAACATCTGCGGCTCAAGCCCGCCAGTGTCTCCTCCGTTTCCGGATAGAGGTTCACAGCATGCCGGTAGGCCTCGAGCACCGTCCGATAGTCGGGGAGTGAAAACTGCTCGAACCAGTACCTGACATCGTACCACTCCACCCTTTGCATGCCCATCGCCGAGTACTCGCGCTTGATCTCTTCCCTGGCCTCATCCACGCCTATGCCTTTCTGTCGCGCATACTGCAACGGTATTGCCTCGTACCAGATGAGCGTGCTAAACTGCGGCGTAACCACAGTGCCTTCAGCGTCGAAAGAGATTACCTTCACCTTGCTCATTATGGACTCCATTTTATCAGGAAAAGGCCCGCCACGAAAAAGAACTGGCATTTTCTTCACCTATTTCCAGGGAGAAAGGTTGAGGGATTTCCCTCAGGCTTTGAGTAACCTGCTCAGTAAGGAGAACGTATTCTACTACGACGCAGTTTACGAGTCCCGAGACGGACTCTACTATCTGGCCCCTGTGGCGGAGGACCTGCTGCTCCAGGTGCATTCGGCCAACTTGGTCGAGGCGGTACGCCAAACGGGCGACTTCGAAGCGGCCCTGTACAGCGCCGGTGGCACCGTACAAGCCGCCGGTGAGATTTGGAAGGGCACCATCGATAACGCCTTCGTGTTCACCTCCTTCGGCGACCACCATGCAGGAAGGGACTTCTATGGAGGAATGTGCTACTTCAACGGAGCTGCGCTGGCCATCGCCAGCCTCAGACAGAAGGGGATGCGCCGCTTCGCCATAGTGGACACTGATGCTCACCATGCCGATGGCACGAGGGATATCTTCGCCCGAGATAACGAGGTACTTCACTGCTGCTTCTGCTTTCAAGACTACCAGGATCAATACAACAAGATGGACGTGCGCATCCCCTACCGGACCACCGATGAATACTACCTGGAGAGGATGAAGCAAGCCTTCGTCCAGAAAACTCTGGACTTCGCCCCCGAAATCATCTTCTGGGAATACGGCTTCGATGCCACGCGAGGTGAATACGGGGATAAGGGACTCAGCCGGGATTGTCACCTGAAGATAGCAGAGATAATCAAGGGAGTGGCTGACCATGCCTGCCGGGGCAGGATGGTGGCTATTCTCTGCGGGGGCTCAGGCCGCCGGTTGGCCGCCTACACCATACCCCACATCATCGCCATCTTGGCCGAGCTAGAAGCAGGTCAGTGAGAAAGCCACATGGTCTTGTGGTCGCCAAACCCGTTTGCCCTGGGCCTCACAGCTCGTCCAGGCGGACGAAGACGTAGCCCCTGTCCCTCAACCCCTCTATTATCAGTGGCAGCGCTTCTACAGTAGGAGAGCGGTCATCGCCATGAATTATGTTGTGACCGTCGTGCAGGAGGATAACGGAGTTTGGCTTGACCCTGGCCACTATTGTCTGCGCCAGCGTAGCGGCCGGCGGCCTTTCCCAGTCCCGCCCATCCACATCCCACAGGACCACCCGGTATCCTTTCCTCTTGAGATACCACCAGAACACGGGATTGCGCGCCCCGTACGGTGGACGAAAGTACTCTGGCCGTATGCCCGTGATCCGCCGGATGACCTCGGCCGTCTTGATGGTCTCCCAGAGCGCCAGACCGGTAACCGTCAAGAACCTCGAGTGGGAATGGGTATGGTTGCTCAGGAGATGCCCTTCCTGTACAATCCGGCGTAATGATTCAGGATGAAATTCAACGTTCCGTCCGCAAACAAAGAACATAGCCTTGACGAGATAACCCGCAAGGATATCCAATATCTTAGAGGTATAAGGCTCGTTCGGCCCGTCGTCAAAGGTCAACGCAACTTTATACATCGCTAACCCACACTCTGGACAGATGGACTATTCTAGCATATAATGAGGGAAATGGTCATCCGTTTGTCTTGAAGGGAAGAATGTTCTAAGGTGAAAGCCCAAACCATAGCCCGGCTCATATCCCTCGTCTTGAGCCCGCCTCTGATGGTCATCACGATTACCGGCCTAGTGGCTTACACTGAGGCTGACAGCAGGACCAGCTTCATCGCTTGGTGGCTCATCGCCAGCCTCTTTCTGGCAATGCTGCCGGCAGCCGTGATATTACTCGGCACCAGAAAAGGTTGGATAAGCGACCTCGGTCTTTCCCAGAGGGACCAGAGGGCATGGCCGCTGATATTCAGCATCTTCTTCGCACTGGCGGGCGGACTGGTCCTTTACATAACCGGGGCGCCCCAGTTGCTGCTGGCAGTAGCCGCGATGAATGTGGCTATCCTTTTCATCGCTTTGGTCATCAGCTACTTCTGGAAGATAAGCTTTCACACCCTCAGCGTGTCCTCGGCGGCCACCATCGCCGCCCTTAGCTTCGGACCAGCAATCTTTCTATCCACCATCTTTATCTTCATTACCGGCATCACCGGCTGGTCAAGGATCCACCTGGACAAGCACTCCCTGGGTGAGGTAATTGCCGGCGGCTGCCTTGGCTCTATTGTTCCCCTCATCTCCTTCATCAGGATAGAGCGGCTCTTCGCCTAGCCTCAGACCGCCCCTGACCTCATATCTTCTTCCAGAACTCCACCAGCTCGCGCCGTGCGAAGCTGATACCCTGAAGGAAAACCTGGAGTTTATCATCCCGTGAGTTGACCGCCACATGAACCAGGCCAATGCCCTTGCTTCGACACAAGTCTACGAAACCCTGGACCAGGAGCGAGCCAATCCCCTGACGCCAGTAGTCGGGATCGACCCCAATTATCTGAATCCGTCCGCTTTCCACCACCGGGTATTCTGAGTACGACAGCCGGCCCATAACAAAGCCGACAACCGTGTTATCGCTCTCGGCCACACAGCTCAAGCCCAAGTCGCCCCCGATATAGCTATCAACCAGGTCCCGGTAGGTTACCGCCCTCTCCTTCCCGGTGATCTTCCGATCTATCTCAAGAACAGATGTGATGTCCTCATCCACCATTGGGCGCACAGTTATCGAACCCTTCTTGCCTTCTACTTTTGCCATCTTAGACCTCCTCTAACGTTTTCTCCCTTTGCTGACTTCTGTGAAGCTAAGGGTGCCTCCTATTCTCGCGGCACCCAGTACAAATATATTGGAATCCCTTCCCTTTGTAAATAGATAATCGAGATGCCTTGCTGTGGAGTCGGTGGTGTATAATCACTCCCGAGTCAGTCGCTTTCCGTTGAAGGCGACAGAGGGAAGAATGTCAGCCGAACCCCAAGAAGGCGCTTCTCCACCACACTGGATGCTGTGGCTCTGGCCCTTACTTGACCGCCTCCTGGCGCGCCTCCTTCGCATAAAGCCCCTCGATGAAACAGACAGCATTGTGGGCACCTCTATCCACCGCTATAGAGGGCAACTCCGCGTTCTCAGAGGTGGCACTACCATCAGGTCCGGCGCCATTATATGCGAAATTCACATCCTGAACGGCCGATTGGCCCGCCTGGCCCTGGAGTCTCCTCGGGGAGAGATCACACCTTGGGCGTTGGCCGCGTGGGGGGCACGGGACCTGACCATGCTGGCGGGAATGATGAAACAAGCAAGCGAGGTGGAAGCTCTGTGGGGCACTACACTGCTCGATAGCGCAGCCAAGCGTCAGGGTTTCACGGTGATGGATATGCCTTCTAAGCTACTGCGTGAAGTGGTGGGCTTCTACTTGCGAGGTCTGATGCAGGCTTATCATTCTCGGGGCGCACGAAGGACGGAGAGAAAGGCCAGGAGCCTTGTCCCGAAGGAAATATGGATATCCAGAAAGGAGCTACTGGCTAGATACGGTTCCGGCTCTCCCTGAAATCGGAACTTCGCTTTAGTCGCAATGACATAAGAGGAGACAAGGGTGAGAGATTCGTAGACAACCAGTTATTGCGGTGGGACAGGCTCCGGCTCCACTTGCGAGGGCAAGTCTTCTGAATCGGTGTCATATCTCTGACGGGAAAGGACCCCTGCACCCAGCTCTCCCTCTTTCAAGCTGTACCCGAACTGTACGGCGCTGACATTCTCGTCACTGTACTGCACGGGCAGAACTCTGGTCAGTTCCTCCCGCGAGACCTTCAGACCGATGAGCCTCAGAAGGCGTCCCATGGCAATCATATTGCCGAAGATCTCCTTGCCAAACTTCTCCACACCGTACTTGCTGAAGGGAATTTCCTCCTCGGTGCAAAGGCCGCTCTCACAGATAGTCCTCCGCGCCTGGAAGCCCAGCCCCTTCGGCGAGAGCCTGAGCAGTAAGTCAGCCTTATCGGGCACCGGGTTGGCTATTGGCTGGACATCGAAGGTGAGGTA
>JAUYGE010000155.1 GCA_030690705.1 Dehalococcoidia bacterium
GTCCTGCTATCTGTCCGCCCTCGTGCGCCGATAGGTCACCGGGGGAAGATGCTATCGTTCAGGTATGGCAATCGGACGCGCTCGTAGCGACCGGAGTCATCGTCGGCGATGGGAGCCAGGTACTGACAGCCTTGAAGTACGTGGACTCTATCCCGAGCGGACTGGCAGTGACTATTCGAGGCTATGGTGCGTACCAAGCCTCCCTGCAGGTCGTTGACTTTCGTACTGGTGCTACCCTGCTCAGAATCGCGAACAATCGATTTCCCGCAGCGACTACAGGCGATGCGGTGGCACTTGAGCCAGGCCAGAGGGTCCTCATCTGCCAGTGGCTCAGCCCCGCGAAGGGCGGGCAATCGGAAGAGCCGGTGCTTCAGAAGACGTCGGGGGTCGTCATGACCGGTGCGACCGGCTCGCCCCCCGGGTTTCACGTGAACTATCCCTCCCCACTCTCTCCTGTGAAATCAGGTCATGCCGGGCAAGGAAGTGTAGTCACTGATATCACGGGCAATGTCCAAGGACTCGTGGGCACTTTGTACTGGGGTCTCATCCCCCACCCTTGCCCGCGGGGTGGATACCGCCGGTCTTGGACGTCAACAGTACGCTCAGTTCACTTTCAGCAGATGCCAAGAGACAGGCATGGACCAACCGCCCGTCGGGGTTTGCTGTCGCTACGCCCAGTTCCGTGAGCGCATACCCCGAAGTGCCGTCCAATTACGAGGAGGTAGCCGGAGCCATCCAAGACTTGCTCACCAGGATAGGTGAACCCTCCGTGGGCTACGACCTGCCGTATGCGTACCGCTCGTTTCCTCTTGGCCCCCTGGATGGGACGAGTTTCGTCGCAGCCTACGCGTTCCCGGTTGAGTTGCGCAGCCCGGGCGGCAAGGTGTTGGCACAGGCGAAATGGATAGTCATCGAGTGGGGTAGAACGGGGCAGCCAAATCCCCTATTCTACAGCAGTGTGCCGTATTCCCCAGAGAGGGTCTTCGAACTTATCGGCGACGTCACCCAGTTGGAGAAGGCCATTCGGTAGCGTGCCGCCGCCATCGGCCTCTTCTTCGGCGTCTATCCCGCGGCCAGGGCTGCCCGCATGAACCCCATCGACGCACTCAGGTACGAGTGACAGGTCGACACTGCGAGAAGAGAAACAAATGTCCTCTCCCGTCAAGGAGGCCTTGTATTGAATGTCATTCTGAGGAGCGAAGCGACGAAGAATCCGTGCTCGGTTCACCTGGGGCGGATTCTTCACTTCGTTCAGAATGACATGGAGGTCGCACTTTTTGGGCAAAGCCCCTTTCCATCCCATGCTAAAGCACTGTAGGGTGGGTGAAACGGAGCGCAAACCCACCGCTCCGAATAGCTGATGGTGGGTTGGGCAATGACTGAGGCCTGTTAGGGCTGGTGAGAAAGCGGGACCGTAAAGGTAAAGCGGCTGCCCTTGCCTGGCTGGCTTTGCACTTCAATGCTTCCGCCCTGGGCCTCCACCAAGCGTCTGGCAATGGTAAGCCCCAGGCCGCTGCCGCCGGTAATCCTGGTGCGGGACTTGTCTACCCGGTAGAACCGTTCGAAGATGTGGGGCAGGTCTTCAGCCGGGATACCTTCGCCGGTATCAGTCACGCTCACCTTCACCTGGCTATCCTGCTCCTCCGCCGATACCGCTATGCCGCCGCCGTTGCTGGTGTGAGCGATGGCATTCTCCAGAAGGTTACGCAGTATCTGGCTGGTCCGCCGGGAATCGATATTCACCAGCGGCAACCTGTCGGGCAGCTCAGTGGATAAAGACACCCCCTTGGCCGCCGCCTGAGTTTGCTTCGTAGCCACTGTTTGCTTGATGACGCTGCCGATATCCTCTGTCTGGCAATCGAGTTTTAGCGCCCCGGCCTCGGCCAGGCTCAGCTCCTGAAGATCGTCAACCAGCCGTGACAGCAGAGATGCCTCTTCATTAAGGGAGAGAATAGCATCTGCATCCGGCTTTACGACCCCGTCGTGAATCGCCTCTAGGTAACCCCTGATGTTGGACAGCGGGGTTCTCAGCTCATGGGCGACATCTGCCACCATGTCACGCTGCATTTTTTCGGCTCGCTCCAGGTCGCTCGCCATGGAGTTAAAGGCCTGGGCCAGATCTCCCATTTCACCTTTGTCCTTAAGGTGTACCCGCTGAGATAAGTCCCCCCGCCCCAGGTGCCCGGCGGCCAGGGCAAGAGCCTTGACCGGAGCTGAAATTCGACGGGACAGAAAGAAAGTGAATACGAGTGCAATGGCAATCGCCAGCAGCGTACCCCAGAGGAGAAAACGACCTATTGACCGTGAGAGCCCCAGCGGTGAAGGGAAGTCTGGCGAAAGTCCGGGGCTGCGAAACCCCGGGGCCGTTCCCTCGCGGAACGATGGGGTGGGCTGACTTGTTGAGGGTTCCGGGCTTATATAGAGGACCCCTGAGGTGCCTCCCTCACGCCGTGGTGACAGGCGTCTGCCGGGTGAATCGGACTGGTACTGCTCCCCCAGCAGCTTTCCCTCGGAATCAGCCACCACCACCCCGCCGGCGTCGGTCAGTATGATCCGCCGTCCGTACAGACTCCCCCACTGCTCTACAAAGGGTTGAATTCCCTCCCAGCTTCCATGCTCGCGGTAATGGCGGTACAGCTCGAACTCCACCCTGCCGATGCGCGCTTCCGCGCTTCGCTCGGTGTACCGGCGGATTTCGGCCGCGGACGTCTGGCCGATAAAGAAGTATACGGCACCGGTTGCAGCCACTATCACCAGGACGAAGGCCAGGAGGAGTCGAAAGCGGAAACTGTGCAGCACTCTACACCTCTGAGAACTTGTAGCCGGCCCCATAAGCTGTCTTTATGTAGCTGGGGTGAGTGGGGTCCGTCTCGACTTTTCGGCGCAGGTTGAGGATGTGTACATCAATGGTGCGGTCAAAGCCCTCGAAATCATAGCCGAGGGCTTTTTCGACAAGTTGCGCCCGGCTGAAGACCCTGCCCGGTTCTCTGGCGAGGATCCCCAGGAGCTTGAACTCAACGGGCGTGAGGTCCAGCCGCCTGCCGTCAAGGGATGCCTCCAGCCTCATAAAGTCCAGGGTGAGGTTGCCCCGCTTGATCTCCTCGGGACCGCGCTCCCCGGGCAAGCGCCTCAGCACCGTCCTCACTCTGGCTGCCAGCTCCCTGGGGCTGAAGGGCTTGGTCACATAGTCATCCGCCCCCATACCCAGGCCGGCCAGCTTGTCTTCGTCCGTGGTCCTGGCGGTAAGCATGATTACCGGCACGTCGGATTCCTGTCTCAGGGTACGGCAGACCTCGAGGCCGTCCATGCCTGGCAGCATCAGGTCCAGGACGATAAGGTCGGGGTGACCTTCCCGGGCCAGACGCAAAGCCTCGACACCATCGTGAGCTTTCAGAACCTTGTAGCCATCCCGGTTCAGGTAGAGCTCGACGAGCTCTACCGTTTTCGCGTCGTCGTCAACCACTAAGACTCTCTTGCCGCTCATATCTAGGAAGATTATACGCCAAAACTGTTAAGGAAATGTTAAGGCAACATATGAAAGAGGGGGGAGAAGATGCTCTCCCCCCTCGAGGGCAGGCTCGACGATAGACTCTGGTATTTCAATTATGACGTCTTCTGTTGACCCGGTACACGCAAACCGCGGAAGCCATGGCCCCGGAAGCCAGTTCCAGGCGGCAAGTCAGGTCTTGACTGCCACCAGCTCTTGTATTGGGCGGCTTGCTCCTGGGTTAGCTTGCCCTGGTCTACCTGGGTCTTGAGGTAAGTGTCCAGAGCTTCCGTCCGAATATCCTTCTGGGCCTGGGTAAAGGCATCCTCCACCTTCTTCTGGTCGACGCCCAGGATAGTGGCAACTCGGGCGGCCAGCGTCTTGCCTGAAGTCGTGGTGCCCGTGCCTCCTGTCTGAGCAAAGACCACCCCGCCAACGCTGCCGGCCAATAGGACGGTAGCTGCCAGTACGCTGGCTATGATCAACTTGTGTCTTCGCCACATGTCTGTTTCACCCCCTTTCTCTTAGCAGTGATAACATCAAAACCGCCATACTCCTGGCGCCGTCTCACCTCCTTTCCCAGGAGAACGTCATCTTGAGGCCATCCCGATGAAATCGGGAGGCCGAAGGATCCGCTCCCCCAATGAGAAGGGGCGGATTCTTCGTTCCGCTTCGCGAACTCAGAATGACAGCGGTAGCCGTTTTTATCCCTCGTCGTGCCCCGGTCATCGGGGCATCGATGATTCCAAGGAAAATGATAGCAGCCGAATGTTAGAATCCTGTTAAGTCTCCAGACGGCTTGCGGCTGGCCTGTATAATGTAATGGCACTTCTCACATGCTTTCGGATAGAGATTAGCGCTAGTGCAAAGTAGCCCGGGGCGCTCCACAGTTTTCTACGGCTGGCGGGTCGTCGCCGTCTGTTCTCTCATCATGCTCTTCGCCGGCGGGATCCCCTACTTCGGGTTCACCGCCGTCTTCGAATCGATAGCCAACGAGTTCGGGTGGAGCTACACCCAGATTTCGCTGGCCGCCTCCATACGAGGGCTTGAGACCGGGCTGCTTGCTCCAGTCGTGGGGCTGCTGGTTGACCGCTGGGGGCCGAGAAAGATGGTCTTCGGCGGCTGTGTCATCATGGGCCTTGGCTTGATATTCCTCAGCCGCATCAACTCCCTCGGCATGTTCTACGCAGCCTTCGTCCTGATAGCCATGGGCATAAGCGCGACGGGCCATGCCGCTATGATGGCAGCCGTGGCTAACTGGTTCAGGAAACGCGTAGCCCTAGCCACCGGCATCATGGCCAGTGGCGCCGCCCTTGGTGGTCTGATGATTCCAGTGGTAGTCGTGCTCATCGACATGTTCCAGTGGCGAACGGCGATGCTTATTCTCGGTTTTGCCACCTGGGTCATATGTTTGCCGCTGTCGCTACTGGTGCGAGACAGGCCCGAGAAATATGGTTGTCTGCCTGACGGAGAGCAGCTCAGCATAGTGCCTGTGAGTGAAGAGACGCCCGGAGCAAGGAGCCCGCAAGTTCACATTCCGGCCGTGCAGGTCCCTTCGACAGGCTCAGGGCAGGCTCTCAAACAGCGCGCCTTCTGGCACATCGCGCTGGCACTGACGTTTCAACTGATGGCGGTGAGCGCGGTGATAACCCACGTCATGCCGTATTTCAGCAGCATCGGCGTCTCCCGGGCGGTCTCCACCCTCATAGCTACCGCCTTGCCGGTCGCCAGCATATTCGGACGGCTCAGTTTTGGCTGGCTGGGCGACAGATTCGACAAGAAGCGGGTATCGGCTGTCGGCTTCGCCCTGACCGGCTTGGGGATGCTGTTTTTTGGCGCCATCGCCGGCGGAGGAGCGTGGCTGCTGGCGCCCTTCCTCGTCTTTTTCAGCACGGGATGGGGTGGGAATGTCACCATGAGGGCGGCTCTGGTGAGGGAATACTTCGGCAGGGAGAAGTTCGGCACCATTCACGGCCTCACCCTGGCGGTAATGACGGTGGGGAATATCGCCGGCGCCCCCTTTGTCGGGTGGGTCTTCGACAAGTGGCATAGCTATCAAGGCGCCTGGTTCGGGATGGCTGCTCTCAGCGCGCTGGCGGTATTAGCGGTGGTTACTACCCCCCGTCCGGCGACAGTCCCCGACCATGAAGCGCACCGGGGTCGTTAGGGGAGGGGCAGTGGTGCTACTTGCCAACCAGTCATAGGGGTGCAGTCCAAAATGTTCATCTCAAACATGATCAAGCTAAGGGAAGCGATGGTTGATTGGCCATTCGTGAGTCGCTACAATGGCGGCAATGAAGTCAGTCATCGTTCACTTCACCCCTACCAGCGCGTTACCCAACCAGAATCCGAAACCAGTGGAGGTGTAGAGAGTGCCATTTTGGGACCTGCGGCCAGACGAAGCAGAGAAACACTCGGGGGAGGCATCGCGCCACCGCAATCCCCAGAACAGAGACTTTGACCTGAAATTGGCCATTCACCATATGGAAGAGGCGATAAGATGGAAACCCGGCGAGGTCAAATATCGGGAGCAGATGGCCGGCATCTACCTGGATGCTCCAGAGCTGGCTATTGTGCCCGGGGTCAATCTGGGAGCAGACTTGAACAAGAGTGCCAGGCTTGCTCTAGCTCAATATGGAGAAATTCTCAAGATTGAGCCCACCTTGGGAATGGACTACAGGTGGTTCCTGGGCGTCACCCGTGCCTACTTGTGCTTGGGTGAGGACAAGGACAAGGTGAAGGAGAGGCTAACTGAGGCCTGGGTTTCCGCCTTCACGGTTAGCAAGAAGCGGCGACCTGAGCCAAAGGAGATGGCGCCGGCTGCCGGCACCATTGCCCAGCTCCTGGAAAACCCGGAGGGGTTCTATCTGCGCCGGTCCCAAAAGGAGAGTTCTGACCCCATCCTGGCCAGAAAGCACCTGCAACAGGCGGTGCTCTACCGGGGCCAGGGTAAGCTGAAGGAGGCCCAAAAGGAGCTGCAAGAAGGCAAGAAGTTGGCCCCGGACCTGCGCTGGCTCTATGAGGCTCTGTGTGAGTTAGGACGCTGAAAGAGGGACGATGTCCCGATGGTAAACGTCCCGTTTTCCCTTCGGCAAGCTCAGATCCTGCCCTGAGCCTGTCGAAGGGGCAGGCTTGGGACTACTCGCAATGACGGGAAAGGCCATCAATGCCGTGCAGTAGTCCTGCGCCTGCGCAACACCATGAAGCAGGCAATCAACCCGGCAACCGCTGCCGCAGCTATTAGGCCAAAGATGGTGGCCTGTGGTGTGGTCGGTGCCGGAGCTGGGACTGGCGCGGCTGCAGGGGCAGGCGCAGGCGCTGGCGCGTTCGCGGGTGTGGGTGTGGGGGTAGCCGCCGGGACGGGTGCAAGAGTGGGGACTCTCGAAGATAGCACGGCAAACTGGGTGAAATGGTCCGTCATGCCGCTGACGGTATGGTTGGTGGTATCCACCACGATATTGTTAAGGGTAATCCAGGCGCCCGTGGTCGCATTGTAGAAGGCTAAGGTGAGGCTGCCCTCGACCGCCCCCGCGGGAAGGGATGCAGGGTCGTACTTCATGGTAATGGTGATGGGAGAGCCGAAAGTAGCGCCCGGCGGCCCAAGGTCATATACGGCGATAATGTTCTTGTCGGGTGGGGTCGGCGCCGGCGCCGCCGGAGGATTGCAGGTGATAGTAGCCAGCGGATTTCCCTGGTTGTCCCGGGCCAGGGTCCCTTGAGTCACAGTGACTGTGCTCTTGTTATCCGGAGATGTAACTGTGATGGCTGCCGGAGTGAGGCCCGATCCCGTGGGTGTCCAGCTTGCCTGGCCGGCGCCGGTTATGGGGGAGGTTGGGGCGCTGGGGAGCACCGTTACCGGCGGCGGTGCTGCTGGAATGCCGCCACCCGCAGCGCCTGATATGTATGTGACCGAGCCCAGGGCCTGGGACGAAGGGAGATAGCCGGTAACCGGAATCCATATTATTCCGACTTTGACCTTGGCTTCGATAAGCTCCCCGGCTACGCTGTAGGCGCCGGACTGGCTCCCTGCGGGGAACTGCAGGGGCACCACCTGCGATACCTGAGTGCTATCGCCCGTGTGGGAGGGGAAGGGACTGAGGGTCAGCGTGTAGTTAGAGTTCAGTGTCACCCTGTCGCCACTCGCCTGGTGTATCGCCACGATGCGGCTGGTAAATGAAGCTTCATTGGGAGCTAGGGGCACGCTATTAGTGCAGGTCGCATTTGCTTCAACCGTGGCGTTGAAAACCTCACCTCCGGCAATGTCCGACTTACTGAATTGCACGGTGTAGCTGTACGAGAAGTAATCGGCGATACTTAAGGTAACGGCCGGGCTGGAGCCCATCGGGACAAGGGAAAGCGCCAGGAGCAGGGCTATCGCCAGAGGCCACACCATCCCCGACCAAAAGGTTCTTCGTGTCATCCCCTGGCCCTCTGCTCCTGCATGTTCTTTCATTTCCTCAACCTTCGTTGACCTGGTCCGCTTTTTCCGTGGAAACAGGGCATTCAAAACTCCGTCTTAATAGGAGACCGATTACTAACACCGTTCGCCCTGAGTGAGCGACTGTGTCGCCATCCCGTATGGAATCGGGACTTGTCGAAGGGCCGTTCATGGTTCGACAGGCTCACCACGAACGGCCTGTGAAGAAGTTACTAAGCGACCTCTAGTAGCCTTCTTCACGTTCCGCCTCTTGAGTCTATGTGTCACCCGAAAGCGAATCGCCGGGTAGAATTCTTACCCTTTGAGTCTGGCCGCAAACTTCCTGCGGAATTTGGCTAATTTGGGTGAGATGACGATCTGGCAATAAGACTGCCCGGGGTTCTTCCGATAGTACTGCTGGTGATACTCTTCAGCCGGGTAGAATACGGCGAACGGCTTCACTTCAGTGACGATGGGCTGGTCCCACACCTGTGAAGTCCCCAGTTCCTTTATAGTCCGCTCTGCCTCAGCCCTTTGTTCAGGACTATGGTAGAAGACGGCCGAGCGATACTGAGTTCCCATATCAGCCCCCTGGCGATTCAGCGTGGTGGGATCATGGACGCTGAAGAAGACTTCCAGCAATTCGCGGAAGGAGATGACGGCGGGGTCGAAGGTAATCTGCACCGCCTCGGCGTGATCCGTGGCATGCGAAGAGACCCGCTCATAGGAGGGATTGGCGACATGCCCTCCCGTATAGCCGGAGACAACTTTCGTGACCCCTTGAAGCTGTTCGAAGACGGCCTCCAAGCACCAGAAGCAACCCCCTGCCACAGTCGCCGTTTCTGTCTGGTGTTCCATTTCCTGGTATCCCAATCTTAAGCGGTCTCAGCCGGGACCATGATGAACGCCGACGGGTCCCGTCGTTCACCGGCCACCTTCGATGAGTATATCAGAAAGCGATACTGGAGAAATACAGAGGCAGATGGCGGATCTCGCACAATAAGAAATGGTTGAAGTGGTAAACTAGCAGCGCTGGAGTGAGGGCCAAGAACAAGAAGTCGCATGGCAATCACAGTTGAAGACAACGTATTACGGATAGAGAAGCTGGCGCTGGGCCCCTACGAGACCAACGCCTATATTCTGGTGTGCCGGAAGACTGGAGACAGCGTACTAATCGATGCGCCGGCAGAAGCAGACGTGATTATTGAGAAGCTGCGAGGCACCAACCCCGGGCGCGTGTTGCTGACTCACGGACATGGGGACCATACCGGCGCTCTTCAGGAGATACGTTCGAGACTGGGAATCCCGCTGGCTGCCCATGCCGCAGATGCCGGGAGCTTGCCTTCGCCCCCGGATCTCCGGCTGAGGGACGGCGATACCATTCCGCTCGGGAATCTCCAGCTTGAGGTCATGCACACACCCGGTCACACGCCAGGCAGTCTATGCTTCAAGATTGGGAAGTACCTGCTATCGGGAGACACCCTCTTCCCCGGCGGCCCGGGCCACACCAGGTCGCCAGCCGACCTGAGACAGATAGTCGAGTCCATTACCGTCAAGCTGTTCACTCTGGATGATGACACACAGGTGCATCCCGGCCACGGCGGCTCTACCATGCTGAAGAAGGAAAAGGACGAGTTTGCCGTGTTCTCCTCAAGGCTCCACCGCCCCGACCTCTGTGGTGATGTGCTCTGGCTTTCATCCTGAGCCAGAAACAGGCTTGGCCCGGTCGGGGAACGCGCGGGACAGCGAATCATGTTGCCCTTTCAATATCTTTGAGCGAAGCCCCCTGGTACTTGGGTTGAGAAGGATTCTTCATGGGCAGGGAAATGCGGTCGCCTGCCTAGAATTTGAAATGTACAAAAACCCTGCCAAAA
>JAUYGE010000053.1 GCA_030690705.1 Dehalococcoidia bacterium
CTGAGAGTCATAGCCCGGGTCCACCGGGACGGCCGCTTTGTCGATTTCAGCGCCGGGCAAACGCGGGCCGTTGTTAGCTTCTGGCGCCCCGCCAATGGCTTGCGGCGCCATTCTGTAGTATAGCCTGGACGCCAGCCCCAGGAACAACGGCGTCAGCAACATGGTGATAATGGCGCAGGCCAGGATAAGGGAGTAGACCTGGTCGGAGACTATGCCGGAGCTCACCCCTCCGGCGGCTAGAATGAAGCTGAACTCACCGATTTGAAAGAGGCCGGCGCCGGACAGGAGCGCGGTGCGTCCGCTGTAGCCGAAGCCTCGAACGATAGTGGAGACGACCAGTGTCTTAGTGAAGATGATGAGCAATACCGTGGCTGCCACCAGTTGCCATTGCTGGGCGACGAACCGCGGGTCGAGCAGCATGCCGAGGGAGACGAAGAATAGGGCGGCGAAAATGTCCCTTAGAGGGGTGATCTCCGCCAGGGCCTGGTGGGCGAACTTCGTCTCGCGGAGCACCAGGCCGATCAGGAAGGCGCCGAAGACGGCGGAAAGCCCGAAAATCTGTGTGCTGAGGGCCGCCCCGAGGGACAGGACCAGAACGGTAAGCAGGAACAGCTCTCGGGAGCGGACGCCGCCCACGCGGCCCATCAGCCAGGGAAGGCCCCACATCCCCAGGGCAACGGCTGCCCCGATGGAGAGGACGGCCATCGCGCCGGCGGTAGCCAGCGCCAGGAAGAGGTTCTGTTCCGTGCCTCCGAGCACAGGTGTCACCACCATCATCAAGACCACGCTGATATCTTGAAGGATGAGAATGGCCATCATGATCCGTCCGTGCGGGGCATCCAACTCGCCCCGGTCCATCAACGTCTTGAGGCCGATCATGGTGCTGCTCATGGAGATGGCCAGACCGAACATGGCTGCCTCGGCGAAAGGCCACCTGAACAGGGTCACGCCCACTAGCGTACCGAGGGCAAAGGTTATCACAATCTGTGCCATGCCGCCCCACAGCCCCACCTTGCCCACCTGCCTCAACTGGGTGAAGGAGACCTCCAGTCCCAGGGTCAGCATCATCAGGGCCACGCCGATAGTGGCCGCTCCCTGAACCAGCTCGATGTCGCCTATGAGCCTCAGGGCGTGAGGGCCGATGGCCATGCCAATGACCAGGTAGCCGAGGATGACCGGCTGCCTCAGGCGGTGGGCTATCATGCCGCCGACGAGGGCCGCTCCCAGCAAGATGGTGAAGCTGATAGCTAAGTTCGACTGTTCCATTTTCTGGAGAGAAGGCCGAGCCTTTTCCTAGAAGCCATGTAGAGTGCTATCAGAAGATTCACCTATTGTCATTCTGAGCGAAGCGAAGAATCCGCCCCGGATGTGGATTCTTCGGCCTCCCGATAAGTCGTGATGGCCTCAGAATGACAGGAAGAGACGGATTGCCTCGGCACTGTGTGCCTCGCAGTGACGAAACTGGCCGGCTACTGGCTGGCTGGCGATCAGGATCGTGCTAGCCCTCGAGGACGTCGCCGCTGATGGAGTCCACCCTGACCCCCTTCGATCGCACCCACTCCAGTCCCCGCTCGATGTCCTCGGGCTTTCCGTCGAGCTCCAGCACTGCCCAGCCCCTCTCCTCCTTAACATCGGCGCGTCGAATGTTAGTGGCGATGCGGAACTTCCGCCCCAGGGTATAGATAACCGGTTCGGTTATCAAGTCGGGCGGGAAGGTGAACATTACTCTTCGCTTTGCCATCCGTCGCCTCCTCAGGCAGTACTTTGTCCTTCCGCTTTCCTCTTCTGGAGCGCCTCCTCAAACGATGTCACCGTAGGCTGAATGTGCAGGGCCGGGGGAAGGTGTCCCGATACCGCCTCCAGAGTCTTGTATCCCGCGCCGGTGATCAGCGCCACCACCACCGCATCTTTAGGGAACACCTTCTTGCTGGCCAGCTTCCGGAGCGCGGCAGTCACCACCCCGCCGGCTGTCTCGGCGAAGATGCCCTCGGTCTGCGCCAGCAGTTTCATGCCGTCGACGATGTCGTCGTCCGAGACGGCTACGGCCCCGCCGCCCGACTCTGCCAGAATCTTGAGGACATAGCGGCCATCGGCGGGATTGCCGATAGCCAGGGACTTGCAGATGGTGTTGGGCTTGACCGGGCGCACCTCCTGTTTCCCCGCTTCATAGGCGTTGACCACCGGGGAGGAGCCCGCCGCCTGGGCGACGTACATGCCGGTCCTCACCGGGCCGATGAGCCCCAGCGAGTGAAGCTCCTGCCATCCCTTCCACACCTTGGTGAACAGGGACCCCGAGGCCACCGGGACGATAGCGTAGTCGGGGGCCCGCCAGCCCAGCTGCTCCGCCACCTCGAAACCCAGGGTCTTGCTTCCCTCCGCGTAAAAGGGCCGGATGTTGATGTTGACGAAGGCCCAGTTGAACCTGTCAGCCAGCTCACTGCAAAGGCGGTTGACCTGGTCGTAGTCGCCGTCCACCGCCACCAGCGTCGGCCCGTAGACCGAGGCGCCGATGAGCTTGCTCGGCTCCAGGTCGGCGGGCACGAACACATAGGACTGGAGTCCGGCCTCAGCCGCGTGCGCCGCCACGGCGCCCGCCAGGTTGCCGGTGGAGGCGCACGCCAGTGTATCGAAGCCGAACTCGATGGCCTTGCTGACGGCGATGGAGACCACCCGGTCCTTGAACGAATAGGATGGGTTAAGGCAGTCGTTCTTGATATAGAGGTTATCTAGCCCAAGGACCTTTCCCAGGTGCTTGGCCCTGGTCAAAGGCGTGAAGCCGGTGCCGATGTCGATGATGTCGCCGTCCACCGGCAGCAGCTCCTTGTATCGGGACATGTTCAGCGGGCCGCGGGTAATCTTCTCCCGGCTGATGACCCTTGAGATGGCCTCGTACTCGTAGACCACCTCGACCGGGCCGAAGCAGAGCTCGCACACGTTGGTCGGAGCCACCGGGTACTCATGCCCGCACTCGCGGCAACGCAAGCCTTTGACGAAGGACATCTCTTATGGACCTCCACTGAGGACGGCATCCCGACAAAGTCGGGACATCACTCTGTCTGCGTCAGCTACCAGATTCTCTATGACCTCTTTGACCGAGGGGATATGGTGCAGTAGCGCCGCCACCTGCCCGCATGGTATGACCGCATTCTCAGTGTCGCCTTCCTGAAGGGCTTTGCGACCCCGCTCCCCGCTGATGTAGGGCAGCAGCTCGGCGAGGGTGGCTCCCTTTTCCTCCATCTCCAGTACCTTCTGGGCATAGGCCGTCTTCATAAACCGCCCCATGTTGTTGATGGAGCGCTCCAGCAGTATGGTATCCCTATCGGAAGCCTGCAATAGCCATTCCTTGAATCTTGGATGCGCCGGGCACTCCCGGGTGGCCACGAAGCGTGTGCCCAGCATCACTCCCTCTGCGCCCAGCGCCAGGGCGGCTACCAGGCCGCGGGAGTCGCCGATGCCCCCGGCAGCGATGAGTGGTATCTTCAGCCCGTCGGCGGCCTCGGGGATGAGAATGAACGAGGTCACGCAGTCGGCGCTCGGGTGTCCCCCCGCTTCGAAGCCCACGATGGTGACGGCATCCACACCCAGCCGCTCGGCGGTGAGGGCATCCCTTATCCTGGCTACCTTGTGAAGTAGCTTAGCGCCTCCGTCTCGTATCTGCTTCAGGTAGGGTTCCGGGCTGCGCCCGGCGGTCTCGATGACCTTCACCCCTTCCTCCAGGGCCACGGCGAAGTACTCTCCGTAGTTCACCTGGCGGGAGGTGGGAAGGAGGGTGACGTTGACCGCGAAGGGCTTGCTGGTGAGGTTCCGCGTCTTCCTGATCTCCTCCCTCAGCTCCTTGCTGCCGGGGAAGGTCAGAGCGGACAGGATGCCCAGTCCACCAGCGTTGGAGACGGCGGCCGCCAGCTCCGCACGGGAGAGCCATTGCATGGCCCCCTGCAGGATGGGATGCCGGATGCCCAGCAGTTGGGTGATACGGGTTGATAACATAGGCAGAAAAAGGATACCATCCGCATAGGATGGAGTCAAATATGAGTTTGCGCGCCATCGGGAAAACTGATATATTCCGGGGTAACCTGAAGCCGTTTCTTACGTTATCAGTAGTTAGATACATCATCTGTTGGCAGTCTATAAAGCAGGAGGAAAGTACATGAAAGGTTCCCGGTATTGGCTGATAGCGCTAGCCCTGGTATTCGTAATCGTGCTCGCCGCATGCGCCGCCCCGGCAAAGCCGTCGCCGGCCACTGAAAGGCCGATACCGACCACTCCCACGCCGCAAGCGCCTACTCCCACGGCGCCGGCTTCCCTGTATGAGGCGGCCAAGAAGGAGGGAGAGATATCCTTCTGGACCCACTCCCTTCAGAACGGGGAGGGCCTCGTCGCCCTCTTCAAGGAGAAATACCCCGGCGTTAATCTCAAGGTATGGGATGCCCGGACCCCCGACCTGGTGAACAAGGCTTTGGAGGAGAACAAGGCGGGCAGGTTCACGGTGGATGTGCTTACCACCGATGAGCTGAGCATTAACGATCTCAAGGACCTGCTGGTGGCCTATGACTGGCCCACCACCAGGGGATGGGACAAGGAGTTCAACCCCAGCCACAACCTCTGGAGGTACTACGCCCGGAGCCCCAAGCTTCCCGTCTACAACACCGAGTTGGTCTCTGCGGCTGATGCCCCGAAGACCATCGATGATCTGAAGAACACGAAGTGGAGGGGGAAGGCCATCAACTCCTCTTCTAACGACCAGTTGCCCATTATTTATGCCTACCTCTGGGGCGAGGGAGGAGCGATGAACTGGGACAAGTCCTTCGCCTTCTTCCAGGAGATGATCAACAATACCCGACCTATGTTCGATCGAGGTTTCGAAGGCGCTATAGGTAGGCTGGCTGCGGGTGAGTTTCAGATTCATCAGTTCTCCTCACTGAACACCTATTTCCGCTACAAGTGGAAGGGTGCCCCCCTGACTCTGGTACCGATTAATCCCGTGCCGACCACCACCTGGGCGGTCGCTGTCGTAGCCAAGGCCCCGCACCCCAACGCGGCCAGGCTCTTTGCCGATTTCTTCACCTCTGCTGAGGCGCAGGTGGTGTTTTCCAACGGCCAGGGCGTTCTGATCAACAACCCCGATGCTATGAAGAAGGCCAGGCCCCACCTGGAGCTTGACACGCTTGGCCTGAAGGTAGTCGCCGCTCCCTCGACCGCTTACAGCCAGGAGAACAGTAAGAAGGCCCAGGACTTCTGGAACAAGCTGCTGGGCGTAAGAGGCTAGGCTCTTTATTTTCCAGCATCGTGCGGACAAGTTAATAGAGGGGCGAAAGCCCCTCTATTAACATCTGGATTATCGGAAGATCTTACTCCGTGTCACTCTCACCCTAGCCCTCTCCCGTCGAGGGAGAGAGTCAGGGAGAGGGGGATCAGGATTGCCCGAGGGTTGAGAGGTTGGTGAGTATCTATGGCTGAAGAGGTTATCAGAGGCATTGATGTCCTGGTCATCGGCGGTGGGCTGGCAGGCACCCTCGCGGCCATCAAGGCCAGGGAAGCGGGCGCGCGGCAGGTTGTCCAGGTGGACAAGGCCTATGCCGGCAGGAGCGGGTGCAGCGCCTGCGCCGCCGGCGTCATCTCTTCCTTCCTCCCTGAAGAAGACGACCGCGAGCAGATGTTCACCGATATGGTCGTCCGCGCCCATCATCTCTGCGACCAGGAACGTCTCCAGGACCATTTCGACGATTTTCCCGCCAGGCTCAAGGAAATGGAGGACTTTGGCGTGGGGTTCGAACGGCTGCCCGACGGCAAGCTCCAGCGGCATCCCGGCCGGGGAACGGGGAAGTTCGTCATGTTCCACGGCGGCCTCCAGATGATGGGGGCCATGAGGAAGGCGGCTCTGGGCGCCGGCGTAAAAATCGTGGACAAGACCATGGTCACCGGCCTGCTGACCCGTGATGGTGCGGTCTCCGGGGCGGTGGGCTTCCATATCCCTTCCGGGGAGTTCCGCGTCTTCGGGGCGAAGGCCGTGGTCGTGGCGGCGGGCAGGTGCTGGAACAAGGGACGCAATCCCGGCAACCGCAGCGCCACCGGCGACGGCTTGGCTCTGGCCTATCAGGTGGGGGCAGTGCTGGAGGGTCTCGACCAGGCCCGCTGGAACAACATGGCGGCGCGCTACGACATCGGGCCCGGCATGAACATGTACGTCGGCTCTGGAGGTTTCTTCGTGAACTCCAAAGGCGAGAGGTTCATGGAGAGGTACCATCCCGAGCTGAAGGACAGGGCGCCGTTGAATATCCTCACCCCATCCTTTGCCATGGAGGCCAGGCGCGGCAACGCTCCCATCTTCCTCGATCTGACCCACCTGGAGCCGGAGACGGTGCTGCGCTTTAAGCGGGTCATCCCCATGCCGATGATGATGTTTGAAAGGGTCGGCGTGGTTGCCGGCGACAGATTCACGCGGAAGGTGGAGTGGGAGCCGGCGGCTATCCAGTGCGACGGCGGCCTTAAGGTCAACCGGAGATATGAAAGCACCGTCCCCGGTCTTTTCGCCTGCGGCGACGCCATCCCTCCCGGCAGTGGCGAGGGACAGCGGGCTCTGCCCGGCGCCATGACCTCTGGCGGCAGGGCAGGGAGGTTCGCGGCGGAGTATGTCCGGGAATGCGGAGAGCCGGAGCTGGAGCGGGAGCAGATTCAGGTGTTGAGGGAAGAGACCTTCGCTCCTTTGAACAGGAATGACGGCATCGAGCCGGACCAGGTGCTGCTTTCTCTCCAGGAGGCTATATCTCCCTACGATGTGCTCATCCTGAGGCGGGAAGAGAGGATGGAGAGAGCGCTGCGGACGGTCGAGGAGATATGGCGGGACCAGGCGCCTCTGCTGTGCGCCTACGACCCTCACTACCTGAGGATGGCCCATGAGGCCCGCTACATGACGCTGGTGGGCATGCTCCAGTTGAGGAGCGCCCTCTTCAGAAAAGAGTCCCGGGAGAACCTGCGGGAGGACTATCCCCTGATCGACAATGAGAGCTGGCTGAAGTGGGTGACGGTCCGCCGGGAGGGTGATGGGGTGAAGGTGGGAGCGGAGATGCTGCCTGTCGAGCGGTACCCGGTGAAGCCCAAGCCGGACAAGACCCTCCATCCTCTGTGGCAGAGGGTGGAGGGCATGGGCATCGTGAAGATTGAGCAGGGTGAGGTCAGATGGGCGTAAGAAAGATAGACCTGACTCTTTGCACCGGCTGCGGCATCTGCATCGACGAGTGTCCCATGGACGTCTTCCGCATGGATGACGAGAAGAACAAGGCTTTCATCAAGTACCTCCGGGACTGCCAGAGCTGTTTCATCTGCGAGCGGGAGTGCCCGGAGGACGCTATCTACTGCCTCCCTACTTTTGAGAGAAGGATACCTGACCCCTGGTGAGGGTGCTCACCCGTCACCGATATTAGCTTCAGTGTAGGGTGGGTTAAGCGCACAGGTGATACGTGGGGGGAGGGGTTGGTGCGCGAACCCACCGGACTTAGTCACCGTCATTCCAGATTCATGTCCTCTAGTGCTTTCCCAGCGTTTCCTCACCAATCTGCGGCGTAGATCCCTTTCTCAACGAATCTCCTGAAGCTGCTGTGTCTCCACTCCATCGGCGATTCCACCAACCCGTGCTTAACTGGATTGTAGTGGATGTAATCGCAATGTCGCACAAAATCTTCCTCATTGCGGATGGCGTGTTCCCAGAACCTTCTCTGCCAGATACCTTTCTCTTCCTTACTTCGCATTGATTCTGGGGTCTCTGCTTCATCGTTGGTCGGATAATGATAGCTGAAATTCCTCTTTAGCAACCTCCACCTGGTTGAGAAATCGAAATCATTGCGCGGCAGAGTCCAGATACAGTGCAGGTGGTCAGGCAAGATGACCATTGCCTCAACCTT
>JAUYGE010000161.1 GCA_030690705.1 Dehalococcoidia bacterium
TTCTTCTACTGCGATACCGTCATCATCTCCACCGGTATGAAGGCCGACACCAGCCTGGCGGAGCAGCTCAAGGGCAAGGTGCCCGAGCTTCACGTGATCGGCGATGCCGTCAAGGCACGCCGCATCGTGGAGGCCTCTTCCGAAGCTGCGCGCGTCGGAATTACCCTCTAGTCCAGAAGCACCTCAGGAATCAAGGGGGAGGTTGTCTCGTGAAGAGCAACCTCCCCCCTTTCTATTGTGATCGGTCTTGCCTCAAATGTCATTCTGAGGAGCGAAGCGACGAAGAATCTCTGGGTGGGGTTAGTGATGCACAAATAGGCCCCACCACTCCGAGATCCTTCGCTGCGCTCAGGATGACACGGGGGTGGCACTTTTGGGGCAAAGCTATTGTGATCGACATCGCGATGGTTGAGAATTGCGAAGGAGAGGGGGATTGGGGTGAGGTTCTCCTCCATCTATTGACCTCTGCCCGAACGGGTGATAACATAGCGACCAGAACACCCGGACGCCACTGTGGACCGTCCGGGCGAAAGGAGGCTACTATGGCAGCAGCGAGCGTTTACAAGTTCATCGAGCTGGTGGGTACCAGCAATGTTTCGTGGGAGAAGGCGGCAACGGCAGCGGTGGAGATGGCGGCGAAGTCGTTGCGCGACCTGCGCGTCGCCGAGGTCACCCAGCTGGATATGCAGCTTGAGAATGGCAAGGTGACCAACTATCGGGCGAAGGTGAAGCTCTCCTTCAAGGTGGAGAAGCTAAGCTAAGCCGCACATACCGCTCTAGATATCTCCTCACATCCCCTCCTGTCATTCCCGCCTTGAGCGGGAATGACAGGGAATAATAGTTTGTGCTCGTTCATCAGCGCGCTTCGCGGGAACCTCTGATGTATTCTTGGTTTGCTTCGCACAGGCCACTGCCTTTATACTTTAATGTCTACGGCAGGAATCCCGATGTCAAAGCAGCGCGTCAGTCTTGAGTACGCTAGCCCTTTTGGAGGTAATGTCCGGTGAAAAATGCCAGTTTCGACCAGTTCAAGGGTTCGGCCGACTATGTCACCTCCGAACCCTTGAGGAACGCCGTCAATGTATCCATCGCCCTTGGAAGGCCATTGCTCATCCGTGGTGAGCCGGGGACTGGGAAGACCATGCTGGCCCGCAGCATCGCCAAAGCACTGGAGAAGAAGCTCATTACCTGGCATGTGAAGTCAACCACCAAGGCCCAGGAGGGGCTATACCTCTACGACACCGTGCAGCGGCTCAACGACAGCCGGTTCGGCGACAAGGACGTCGCCGACATCAAGCACTACATCAAGCTGGGCAAGCTGGGGCGTGCCTTCACCGCTCCCGAGCAGGTGGTGCTGCTCATCGACGAGGTCGACAAGGCGGATATTGAGTTCCCCAACGACCTCCTCAACGAGCTGGACGAGATGAGCTTCCACATTCCGGAGACCAACGAGACCATTACCGCCATCCACCGTCCGGTAACCGTCATCACCAGCAACGCGGAGAAGGAGCTTCCCGATGCCTTCCTGCGCCGCTGCATCTTCCACTACATCGAGTTTCCTGACGCCAAGCTGATGGAGGAGATAGTCGGTGTGCACTTCCCCGACCTGAAGCCCGGCCTTCTCAAGGAGGCCCTGAAGGTCTTCTACTCGTTGAGAGAGATCGAGGAGTTCCGGAAGAAACCCTCGACCAGCGAGCTGATAGACTGGATCCGGGCGCTGATGGCCGGTGGGATATCCCACGATGACATCGCCAAAGAGGTCCCCTTCATGGGCACGCTCTTGAAGAAAGAGACGGACTACGACTACTTCGTCAACAACTACATGACCCGGGTGGGGGATACCCTGGTCATCCGCCGCAGGTAGGGATGTTCACTGACTTCTTCTATGTCTTAAGAAAGCACAAGGTCCCCGTCTCCATCACCGAGTGGATGACCCTGATGGAAGCCCTCGCCGGGGGGCACATCAACAATATGGACGAGTTCTATTTCCTGGCCAGGGCCATTCTGGTCAAGAGCGAGACGCACTACGACCATTACGATGTGGCCTTTCAGGAGTACTTCAAGGGGATAGAGACGCCGGACGAGATTACGGAGCAGGTGCTGGAGTGGCTTCAGTCGCCGATGCGCAACCGGGAGCTTCTCTCACCGGAAGAGCAGGCTCTCTTCGACAAGATGGACCTGGAAGAGCTGATGAAGGAGCTGGAGAAGAGGCTTGGGGAACAGACCGGCCAGCACGACGGGGGGCATCACTGGGTAGGGCGGGGTGGCACATCGCCCTTCGGGCATTCCGGCTATCATCCCGGCGGCATACGGATTGGGGGCCAGTCAGGCGGCCGGTCTGCCATCAAGATTGCCCAGGAGAGAAGGTTCCAGAACTACCGCGATGATTTGACCCTCGATGTCCGCCAGATGAAGATGGCGCTGAGGGGGCTGCGGCAGCTCAACCGGACGGGGCCGGAGGATGAGCTGGACCTGGAAGAGACGATTGATGCTACTGCCGGCAACGCGGGAGAGATCGAACTGGTCTGGGAACGCAGCCGGAAGAACACGGTCAAGGTGCTGCTGTTGATGGATGTGGGCGGCTCCATGTCGCCCTTCGCCCGGCTGTGCAGCCAGTTGTTCTCGGCCGCCCATTCCAGCTCCCATTTCAAGGACTTCCGCTACTACTACTTCCACAACTGCATCTACGATGACGTCTACCAGGACATGGAGAGGCAGGAGAAGGTGAGTACCGACCTGCTGCTGCGGACGCTGGAGCCCGACTACAAGCTGCTGCTGGTGGGAGACGCCGCCATGGCGCCCAGCGAGCTGATGGAGAGGTACGGGGCCATCAACTACTACCAGCGCAACGAGTCACCGGGGGTAGTGTGGATGAAGCGGATAGCCGAGCACTTCACCCACAGTGTCTGGATGAACCCCGAGGAGCCGCGCCTCTGGGGCCAGCCCTCCGTCCGCCTCATCGGGAAGCTCTTTCCCATGTTCCCCCTTACCCTGGAGGGCCTGGGGCAGGCGGTCAAGAGGCTGGTGGTGAAGTCCGGCTAATACTCGAGGTCGTTTACTATTCTCATTTCATAAAATACTTGATGATCCACTGAGCCAGTTTTAGTTGGAGTCTATCGGAGAAGCCTGCCCCTTCAACTTTCACCGCGCCGGACGTGTAGGCCGCCATAAGGTCCATCTGCTTCTTCACAACCTGCTCGAAGGTCCTGTAGGAATCCACTTTTATGTTCACAGTGGCGCCACTGACGACGCCGGTGCCGGCATCTTTGAGCGCATAGTCATCAATCACCATATACAGATGTTCCGGGTTCTCTTTATCGGCGGCTACAGCTATGGTTATGTTGGCCCGGGCATTCCTCAGTTCTGCCAGAAACATACCCCTGATCTCGTCGCGCAGCTTGATCTTTTCAGGATCAATAATCCACAGCACCATTTTCTTGAACATACCGAACATAGAAGGTCCATCATCGCTGAAACTCGAAGGTCTTCTGGCTTTAGCTATGTTCTCCTTTGCGAAGGCGGACATGTTATCCACCAGGCCTTTTCTGAAGTCCTCATTATTGATTTTCTTGCGAAGATCGGTCAGGATCTCTTGCGCCTTGGTGTTGCTGGGAATTGCACCATGTTCAGATTTCACGACAAATGTCCCATCCAGGCCATCTACTTCCGCTCCCTTAAATGACCCTGTCCCATCACCTACTTTGTTTACCAATTTAGATAAACGAAGCACTGGCTTGGCCAGCCCGACGTCTTGAAAACGGTAGGTGAAGGCCTGGACAGTCTCCTGGTCTGTGCCCCTGATCATGTAGTATTTCACACCGGGATACTTATCGACGGAGTCGCCCAGTTCCTTGTGAAAATCCATGCTTTTGCGTGCGAAATCTCTGTTGGGAAGGCCGTAACGATACTTGTAGGGTTTCGCTGCCTTTTCTCCAAGCGCGAATCTGATCGCCTCCGCGACCAAGTAATGATCATACTCCTGTAGGCTGATCCAGTCCTCGGTGTTTATCTTGTCAATGCCCCAGATTTCCTTGCCAAGCTTTTCCTCCACGAGAAAGGGGTAATCAGGTAGAAGCTGGTAGCCCCCTTCCCAGTTCCCTGAAATTTCCCACATCCTGGTGTTGGTCAGCTTGGCATTGCCAAAATTGTAGCCATCCGTCATGGCATAGAAGGGCATGGGCGAACCACGATGGGGCGTTCCCATGAAGACCACCGCGGCAACCTTCTTGGCCCTGTTCGGGTCTTTCATGTAGAGCCTGGCCTGCAGGCCGCCCATACTGTGCCCGACGAGGATCACCTTGTCGCTCTTAGTCTGTTTGAGCACGGCATCCACCTTCTTGTCCAGGAGCACGGTCCACCGTCTATTGTCCTGTCTGAAATCATACGGAAAATCGAAGAATACCTTTCCGGATGGGTTATCATTCAACTTATACCCTTCTTTTTCCATGTAATCATAAAACCCCTGGTATATCGGAAAGAATCGCAGGTCTTCTGTCACTCCTACCTTATGAAAGAATAGGGGGCCAACTCCTGGCAAGGCGCTCAGCGCGAAGGTGACAAGGGGGCCTGAGACCGGATAGACATCTCCGAGTCCATGTTTCACCGTATCGGTGGCGATAGCTCGTACGCCATGCGTGGGTGTCCGCCCGTCCTCTTTCAGCGCCAGTACCTTAAAAGCCTCATCACTTACTGATAAACTCCCCGGCCATGCATTGATCGTACTCTCTCCCTGGACATCAAGCGTGGAACCGGCCATGCCGGGGATGAAAATAATCGGATATTGTCTTCTGTCCGCTACCGTGTAGCCGTTGGCCTGTTTTTCCAGCGCATATGTGGCGGCCGGTTGCGAAAGCAAAAAGGCAACAAGGAGTAAGGCAAGTATCGCTTTCGCGCTAATCAATCTCTTCATGGCATCTCCTCCGGTCAATTCTGTTCTTCTTCGTGGATATACGTCGGCCATGTTGCTCATAAGTGAGAGGATTCCGTTCACGCATCCGGCCGCCGCAAGTCGAATACCCCTGATTTTCTAACACAGCAGCGTAAGATTGTCAATGACCCTGCCGCCGCCCGTCATTCCATCTCTCGCGGTCTTGCCTCAAATGTCATTCTGAGGAGCGAAGCGACGAAGAATCTCTGGGTGGGGTTAGTGATGCACAAATAGACCCCACCGCTCCGAGATCCTTCGCTTCGCTCAGGATGACATAGAGACGGCACTTTTGGGGCAAAGTCATCTCTCACTGATCCGGGGTAGCGTCAGCCGATTTCGGTTGAGCTATGGTGTCCGAGAACTAGGTCCGGCTCACGAAATGAAGGGCGAGAACATGTCCCTCATAAGCGATGGGGACCATTATCATTCTGGCCTTGATGAGTTCGCCCGTGGTCTTGTTCGTGACCTTAATGTTCAGACTGCTGGCAATCAGTTTTTCCGTGGCATTCTCATAGGCTGAAACTACCGCCGGCTGGCTGGACTCATCAACATCGTCCAGGGGCGTTTTCATATCAACCCACTCCTTGACCGACTTGTAGCCGAGCAGCGTGGCAAAGTTCTTATTGCAGGTCTTGTGAGTGTCATCGAGATAGATGTAGATGGCTTGTCCTGATTTTTCCAGTATGGGCTTGAATTGCTCCGAGATTCCTTTTATTAGTCCCACGTGATGTTGTTCTTGCGTCATTGCATTCTTCTCCTTTAATTGCCGGTCAAGTCTGCCAGCGATTGTACACCTTATGGTACCCCTGGGCGAGTGGCCTGTGATAGGAACTCCGTAGGAGGGGGGGATTGACATCGTGGCATGAGGATGATACAACATCGTCGCCCGTCCCGGGTGGGGCAATATAACTTGAAACGAGTGGAGTAAGACCTTGGTAAATGATCGGACGCCGTCACGTGTCAGAAATATAGCGTTGCTTGGAAGAAGCGTCGTGGACTACTGGTTGCACTATTTTGGCAACAGACGATTTCCAGAGAATCAGGAATTCTATGTCGTTTATACCAGCCTGGACCACGGCATCCCGTTTCAGCCTGATTCAACTCTCGACTACTGGCTTATCAATCTCAGGCTCATTCCAACTTCAGCAAGATTAGCAGGTCCAGCGTGTCGCGGGTCCTTTGATGATATCATGCATGCATATGTGGACCTTGCGAAGGAAGGGGTCGCTGCATTCAGGGAAGTACCGACGATCATGCCTCATTTAACTGACCATAAAGGACACGCATTGCGTATGGCCCAGACACTGCTGCGACCAATAAACTGCTGTCCCTCCCTGCATACGGCAACTCCTTTCTTTGCATACAACCTGGGCGTAAATTACTTTCCCGAAAAAGAACCGGAGTTGCGCAGGCTCGCCGGCGATATCGTGTCAATCGTTATCAGAGCGAAACTCCATGCCATGATTGATATTGCATTCGGCCTGTTTCTTGCAAAAAGAGTATTTCAAGGTAAACTCGGCCTGGGTTTTTGTGATTTGGAGTCGTTCTTCACTCAGGAACAAAAGAGCAAGGACAAAATCCCGTATGAGCACATTTACAGGATGTACCACGAGATTAACGAACTGGAAACAGCCATGGGGGGTGAGGAAGGCAGCTTAGCAGGGATTATGGAGCGCTATTTTCAAGAAGCAGGCTTGCCCCGCGTTAAGCGGGAACAAAGCAACTGCCTCTATGACTTCGAACGGAAAGCGCTCGTCTGTGCGCCCGAGCTAAGAGTTGGGAAAGGGCTGTTCTAGTATCGGACTGCTGAAGCGACAGCGCCTATGGGGCGCCGTCGCATTTCGCCAGGGGAGCGAGTGAATCCCCTGGCCGGTACGCTGCTCGCCCCGTAATCAAAGCCTTCCAGCGTCCGGCGCTGCAAGGGCGAGTTAAGAAGATGCTCAAGGGCGCGCACCATGGGCGTATCCTCACTGGTCACGAATGTGAAGGCGTCGCCGGTCTTGCCGACCCGCCCTGTGCGGCCGATGCGATGGATATAGGCGTCCGTACTGTCGGGCATATCGTAGTTTATGACGTGCGAGATATCCAGAACATCAATGCCGCGAGAGGCAATATCGGTGGCCACCAGCACCTTGAATGAGCCGTCGCGGAAGCCGTCGAGTGCAGTCTGACGCTGGTATTGCGATAGGTTGCCTTGCAGGCAAGCCACCCGGAAGCCCGCTCTCCCCAGTAGCTGCGCAACATTCGCGGCACGGTACTTGGTACGCGTGAATACGAGCACCGACTCCGTCTTGGTCTTGCGCAAGAGTTCCTTTAGCAGCGCAGGCTTGAGGTCCTGTCTAACCGGATACAGGGCATGTGACACCGTTGCCGCCGGCAGCGTACGGCCGATCTGCACGGTGACCGGGTCACGCAGTACTTCCTGCACCAGACGCCTGATGTCATCAGGCATGGTGGCCGAGAAAAGCAGTGTCTGTCGCGGCTTCAACATGCACTTCAGGATGCCCCGGATATCGGGTAGAAAACCCATGTCAAACATCCGGTCCGCCTCATCGATGACGAGCACTTCTACATCTGATATGTCGATAGTGCCCTGCCAGAGGTGGTCGAGCAACCGGCCGGGACAGGCGATGACGATTTCGACGCCATCGCGCAGTTTTCGAAGCTGCTGGTTCATGCCCACCCCGCCATAGATGGCCATGCTTCTTAGTCCGGTCTGCTGACCCAATTCGGTTGCAGCCTCGTATGTTTGCTCGGCCAGTTCACGCGTGGGAGAGATTACGAGGGCGCCGATGCGCCCCCTCGGGCACCGCAGTAAACGTTGTAAGATCGGCAGCACGAAAGCCGCTGTCTTCCCGGTCCCGGTCTGCGCCAGGCCGATCAGATCGCGGCCCTGCATAATGGGGGGAATCGCTTGAAGCTGGATTGGCGTCGGTGTTACGTAGCCGAGCGCCCGCACGCCAGCCATGATGCTCGGATCAAGATTAAAGGACTCGAAACTCACTAGAACTCCTTAGCAAAATATCGCGTTGTGTGTCTCCACTATGGGAGAGGCTACTCAATTGATGTGCCATGTTTAGTATCTTCTGCCGCCGCCGCCGCCCCCGCCCCTATCGTACCCACCGCCACCGCTCTTCCTGCCTCCTCCATAGGAGGAGCCGCCGCCCCTGTCGTCAGTGCGTGGTCTAGCTGCACTAACAGTAAGCGACCGGTCCTTCAAAGTCTTACCGTTCAGGCCTGTCATGGCCGCCTGGCCTTCTGAGACTGACGGCATTTCGACAAACGCGAATCCCTTTGATCGCCCGGTAAACTTGTCGGTTATGACACTTACAGAATCAACCTTCCCGAAAGCAGCGAATTCCGTCCGCAGTTCCTCTTCAGTCACGTCGAAGGATAGGTTGCCTACATATATTTTCACGTTCAACTCCGTTTCATTTTCCCGAATTTGGTTTCTCTTACTTCGCTCAATATCTCTCCCTGCGCCTTCTTCTGGCGGCTTTTCTTGCCTTTATCCGAGCAGCCTCACCCTTGGATATGAAATGGTTGTGGGCCTTTGCCTCGCGCAAGACGCCGCTCATCTGCACAGTCCTTTGGAAACGCTTTACCAAGGACTCCTGTGTTTCGCCTTCGCGCAGGTGTACTTCGATTGACATAACACCTCAACCATTCTAGAGGCACACACAAGCTGGCGGCTGCCAGCTTGTGTGTGCGCTCAACGTCAGACCGCCACTAGCGGCTGACTCTGACTTTGCTGTAGCAAGCGCTACAGTACACCGGCCTACCACTTCGTGGTTCAAAGGGTACTTCGGTGTCCTTGCCGCACTCGGCGCACTTCACCGGGAACATCTGCCGCTGGGACGTCTGGCCGTAACCACCGGTCCCGCCGCGCTCTGTTTTCCTGGTCTGGCGACAAGCGGGGCAGCGCTTGGGCTCATTAGTGTAGCCCTTGGACTTGAAAAACTCCTGGTCTTCAGCGCTGAAGGTAAAGGTAGCCGCGCAATCGGCACATTGGAGTGACTTGTCCTGTAAACTCATTGGATGACCTCCTCTCTTTTAAGATTAAGTTAGAGTTCGGGTCACCCAATACTCGGTGAAATTGGAGGAATTCGAGGAATTCAGAGAGGTATGAGAACCTAAACTTAAACTATGACAGGGGCACTATACACCAAACCGGCCAACTTTGCAAATAGTTGTATCTGAAGGCGTCGGACAAGAAGCTGGCGGTGAAGTCCTGGAGAGTGGCGCCCCTGGGGCGCCACTCTCCGAACTCCTCTTCGAGCGGCAGCAGCTTATCCCGGCATTGCTGGAGCTACTTCTCACGCCCAATACAGGGGCAATTCTGTGGCGGCATGGAGATCTCTACCATCAAACCGGAGCGAACAAGCCACGGGACGCGTCGTTGTCCGGGCGAGAGCCTTTTCCCGAATGGCCCGGCTGTCCTCCGGGCTGGAGTAGGCAGGTATTGTTGAACTTTGCCCGGGTCTGTATTACAATGTACTACAATGCAGAATGATAAACATTGATTATCCGCTCATCTGGTGCCAAGCGACTGTGGACAAGATTTGGGTCAAACATCAAGTTGTTCCCGAGGAGGTTGACGAGGCCGTGTTTGATGATAGGCCCATTTGTCTCAGGGCTGGAGTCTCATATTGTGTCTTCGGGCGATGCGTGAGCGGACGTCTCTTGTTCATTGTACTGCGAAAGACAAACCATAACTCACGCTACCGGGTTATCACTGCTAGAGATATGGCTAAGACAGAGAAGCGATACTACACCAGACGCTGCAATTAAGGAGATATTCCAATGCTGAAAAAGATGAGGAAAACACTGCTAGTAGAGAAGGGCATGATTCCCGAATTCCACTCTGATGAGGAGGAGGCACAGTACTGGGATACACACAGCCCGTTGGAGCTCATACCTGAACCTCGACCCGCCAAGATCCGGACAAGCAAGCCCAAAGATAGGCCAGTTACGATTCGTCTCGATACCGAAACTCGCTCTAAGCTTGAGAAGCACGCCGCGGAGCAGAGCATCGGACCTTCCACGTTGGCACGATTGATCTTGGTCGCAACGCTCAATCGCGAGGCGGAACTCGAGCTTGCTGAACAACCTCGTGCCACTGCGGAAACGACATTGACCAAACGAGCAACTGATGAGAAGGAAATAGCCCATGAAACTCAGAGCCTTTTGAGGTCTAGGCGGATGTTGAAGGAGGCACTGAGCTTTGCCCTGGATGGTGATTGGCAATCTGCTAGTGTC
>JAUYGE010000167.1 GCA_030690705.1 Dehalococcoidia bacterium
CTTTGCTTCATCGACCCCGGCGACGTTGCCCTGGTGCCGGACCCGGGCTATCCGGTGTATTCGATAGGCACCATGTTCGCTGGCGGCGAGTCCTATTTCATGCCCCTCCTCGAGGAAAACGATTTCCTGCCCGATTTCGAGAAGATTCCCCCGGCTGTAGCGAGGAAGGCCAAGTTGATGTGGTTGAACTATCCCAACAATCCGACCGGGGCTGTAGCTTCCCTCGATTTCTTTGAAAGGGCGGTGGCCTTCGCCAGGAAGCATGACCTGGCGATCTGCCACGATGGGCCCTATTCCGAGGTGGCGTTCGATGGCTACCGGCCGTGTAGCTTCCTTGAGGCACCCGGTGCGCGTGAGGTGGGTGTGGAATTCCATTCCCTTTCGAAGAGCTATAACATGACCGGCTGGCGCATCGGAATGCTGGTGGGCAACGCCAGGGCGGTGGATGCTCTTATGCGGGTGAAATCCAACCTCGACTCAGGCATCTTTCAGGCGGTGCAACAGGCGGCGATCACGGCGCTGCGAGGTTCTCAGGACTGTGTCGGTGAGCACAACTCCATTTATCAGCGGCGCCGTGACAGGGTGGTCGAGGTGCTGAATAGGATCGGTTTGAAGGTCAGGGTGCCCAAGGCGAGCCTGTACATATGGGCCAGAATCCCCCCGGGTTTCACCTCGATAAGTTTTGCCTCCAGGTTGCTGGACGAGACGGGTGTGGTGGTGACGCCCGGGACGGGGTATGGGCAGTGGGGCGAGGGATACATCCGTTTGTCTATCACCATTCCGGATGCGCAGATGGAGAAAGGCCTGGCCCGGCTAGCGCAGTGGCAGTTGAAGGGCGGTAGCTGACATAATCATCCGACATAATGTCTGTCAATTACATAATACTTGAAGCCACCTCGCCGGTGGTCAGATTCAGGAGGAATCATCGGAAAGACTATTTCGGTTGCGCCACGGAAGGAAAGGGCTATTCTGGTGGCAGCAGGGAGGAATGGTGCTGGCGAGTGGCCTCTGGATAGTTCTCTCGATGAGTTGGAGCAACTGGCCGGCACGGCTGGGGCCGAGGTGGCAGGGAAGATCAAACAGCATCTCAACCAGCCGTCTCCTGCTTCTTACATTGGCTCGGGGAAGATAAAGGAGCTTCTATCCCTCCGTGAGGCAGGGGGCTACGATACCGCCATCTTCGATGATGAGTTGACGCCAAGGCAGCAGAGGAACCTCGAGGAGGCGCTGGGTGTGAAAGTCCTGGACCGGACGGCGCTCATCCTGGATATATTCGCCCGTCGGGCTCGGACCCGTGAAGGGCAGCTTCAGGTGGAGTTAGCCCAGAACCAGTACCTGTTACCCCGGCTGGCTGGCCAGTGGAGCCACCTGGAGAGGCTGGGTGGTGGTATCGGGACGAGGGGGCCGGGCGAGTCCCAGCTGGAGACAGACAAGCGGTTGGTCCGGGACAAGATTCATCGGCTCGAGAGACAATTGGAGCAGGTCAGGCAGCAGCGTTCTCTCTACCGCCGGCAGCGTAAGCAAAGCGGTACTCCGGTGGTGTCCCTGGTGGGCTATACCAATGCCGGCAAGAGCACTCTTTTCAATACCCTGACCGCCGCCGAGGTCTTTGTAGAGAACAAGCTCTTTGCCACGCTTGACCCGGTCACTCGCCGTATCTCCTTGACGAGCAGGAGGATGGTCCTCCTGAGCGACACCGTGGGTTTCATCCACAAGCTACCTCCGGCCCTGGTTGCCGCCTTCAGGGCTACGCTGGAGGAGCTGGAGGATGCCAGTCTGCTCGTCCATGTAGTGGATATCAATCATCCTATGGCCGCCGAGCAATATCTGACAGTGGAGGACGAGCTCATCGAACTGGACCTCTCTACGAAGCGGCGCCTGGTGGCGCTGAACAAAGTGGACCTTATTGCTGCAGACGAAGTCTTGTTGGACTCCAGGCTGGTGGAAGAGAGGCTGGCCCGTTTTCCCGGGCTTTCGGCGGACGACGCCGTTTTCCTGTCGGCGGAGAGGGGTTGGGGCATCAACCGTCTGTTGGCCAAGGTAGAGGCGGCGTTGCACAGTGCAGCCCCCGCCGTCGGATAGGGTCAAGTCGGCCCTATTTACTGTTGGTGTAACATTATGTAATCAGCCTTCGTCCGGTGTGGGTCGCACTATAAGTGTTATGTAGCATCATGCGCCGTAATGACACGAAAGGGGACGGTGAGGGATGGGTCTTGAACGGGTGTGGGGTTAACTTCAGGCTGGACTGCCGCCCCCGGAGGAATAGCTTGTCGGCGGGCGGCAGTGCGCTGGAAGGTCTGGCGAGTCCGGCGCGGGTCTCTATCTATTATTTACCCTCGACGGAGCGGTACCGGTCATCTCTCTCATGAAAGCCGGAGCGGGCACCCTTTTCCCGGCGCTTCTTGAAGAAGTTGTACTCGTCGTCTTCCCATCGGAGGTTGGTGAACAGGGTATGAGTGATGTAGCCCTGGCTGAAGCCGTGGGTCAGTCCCATGGACTCGTAGGAGAGTTGTCGATGGGCCTTGCCGATGGCGATGCCGTCCCTGGGCATGAGGCACACGAGGCCGGCTAGCTTATCGGTCGTTTCCGCGAGCTTCTCTATCGGGACGGCGGCATTGACCAGGCCGATGCGCTCGGCCTCCTTGCCGTCGATGGTCTTGCCGGTGAGGAGGAGCTCCATGGCCCTCTTGATGCCCACAGTTGCCATCAGGATGGGGATGGTGCCCATGCCGCTGCCGGCAAAGCCCATTCTCTGGTCGAAGTGGCCGATCTGGGAGTCTTCGGCGACCACGGCCAGGTCGCAGCAAAGCATGAGAATCATTCCTTCGCCGAGGCAGTAGCCGTGTACCTGGGCAATGGTGACCTTGGGGAAGAGGAACAGGCGGCGATGGTTGGCGTCGAAGGTCTTGCGGTCCACCTTAAGTCGAATCCGCTGGCTGGGGCGTCTCTCCCCCTTCTCTCCTGTGCCATATCCATATACGAAGCCGACGGTGGTCAGATCGTGACCTGAGGAAAAGGCCCGGCCGGCAGCCTTTATTATCACCACCTTAACATCATCATCTTCCTCCGCCAGGTCGAGAGCGGAATGAAAATCGTCCACCAACCCCTTCTGTCCCGGGAAATCCCAGGCGTTGAGCTTCTCCGGGCGATTCAAAGTGATCCTGGCGATGGTATCTTTGGTCTCATAGATTACGGTGGAGAATTTTTTCTTCAAGGCAGAAGCTCGTTCTAGCTGGCATCTCGGTGCCGTTCTTCTTCACTGGGGTAACAGCGGATTCTAATTTTTGGCGCTCTTGCTGTCAAATTGACCTTCCCTCTCCGTCATTGCGAGCGATAGCGAAGCAATCCGTTAACCGGTGGGCTGGAGAGGACGGATTGCTTCGTCGCTTCCGCTCCTCGCAATGACAGGACAAGATGGGGTCGTGTGGCACTATGAAGAATGTCTGTTTTAGCCATAGCCGGATTCGTGGTATGCTTAAGCGAGAATAGGCCCGTCAAAGTATTATGTAAAGTACGTTGATGAGGAGGCGAGGGTGAACCAGATTGTTTTGGACAGGGTGACCAAGCGGTTTGGCAAGGTGGTGGCGGTGAACAACTTGAGTCTTGAGGTCAGAGACAGAGAGTTCCTGGTGATTGTGGGGCCTTCCGGGTGCGGCAAGACCACTACCCTGCGGCTCATCGCCGGTCTGGAGGACCCCGACACTGGCGAAGTCTATATCGGCGGTGAGCGGGTGAACGACGTTGACGTCAGCAAGCGGGGGGTGCACATGGTGTTCCCCAGCTTTGCCTTGTGGCCGCATATGAGGGTGATGGACGAGAAAGGCTACAGCAATCTGAGCTTTCCGCTGAAGGTCAGGCAATGGATGGGTGACCGCATCAAAAGCAGGATGCTGGAAGTTAGTCAGAAGGTGGGCATTGAGGAGTCCCTGTTTAAGCGGAAGCCCAGCCAGCTTTCCGAGGGACAGAAGCAGAAGGTGGCCATAGGCAGGGCCATTGTCGTGGTGCCGCGGGTCTTGCTCATGGATGATCCGATGACCAACATTGACCCACCCAGTCGGCTGCAGGTGCGGGAGGAAATCCTGAAGGTGCACCGCCAGGTGAATACGACGACTATCTATGTGACGCACAACATGGCCGATGCCATGGCTCTGGCCGACAGGATTGCGGTGATGAGAGACGGCGCCGTCGTCCAGGTGGGCACCCCGGAGGAAATATACCATCAGCCTCTGGATAGCTTCGTGTCCGGCTTTGTGAGGAGCTACGAGGCGGCGTTGCCGACTCGCTGGAGGAAAACGGCGTGAAGAGTACGGTGTCAGATGTGGGATGACACGGCTAGCGCATCCAGGAGCCCCCGTCTACCGGCAGAATCTGCCCGGTGACGAAGTCCGAATCCTCTGATGAGAGGAACACTGCCGCTCCCACCAGGTCTTCAGGCACTTCCTCCCGTTTGATACAGCGCGCCTGAGCGGTGCTACTCTTTAAAGAGGCTGAACCCCCGGCATCCAGTCCCGCCAGGCTGGCCTCGGTCATTGTGGCCCCTGGCGCAATGCAGTTGACACAGATGTTGTGCTCTCCCATGGCCCGGGCCAGGAGCCTGGTCATGGTGATCACTGCTCCCTTGCTGGTGGCGTAGTGCAAGCGCTGGGTAGCGCCCGGTGTTCCGGAGGCAGTCCCGGAAGCGATGTTGACTATCTTGCCTCTCTTCTGTTGTTGCATATACGGAGCTACGGCTTTGCAGCAGAGCCATACCCCCCTGACATTCACCGCGAAGATGCGGTCCCATTCCTCCACGGTCCATGTGTTCCACGGCTTACGCGGCAGACCGTAATAGATGGCGGCATTGTTGACCAGAATGTCGATCTTGCCGAAGCGCTCCACCGTTTTCTTTGCCATCTCGTTGGTGCTGGCTTCTTGCGATACATCGGTGTGGAGCGCCATGGCGGTGCCGCCTGCGGACTCTATCTCTCGAGCCACTTTCTGAGCGTTCTCCAGCAGGACCTCAGCGATGACGACCTTCGCCCCCTCCCGGGCGAACCTTAGAGCGTAGGCCCGGCCGATGCCGCGCCCGGCGCCGGTTATGATGGCTACCTTGTCCTGAAGCATGGGCGACATTGTTTTCCTCCTTTATTATGATGTCAATACCTTTTGACTGAGGTTTCTGAGGAAGCTACTGGGCTCGGCAGGATTTGAACCTACGACCAATCGGTTATGAGCCGACCGCTCTAACCCCTGAGCTACGAGCCCAAGGCCAGTGAGGAGAGACTCGCAATGACGATAGCCCGCCTCAACGACCTACATTATACGATAAACATCTGCTTGTCGAAAGATGCGCCACCCCTTGTTGCGAATAGCTTGCTGCCAAGCGCCCTCCGCCTACCTGTTTGACATTCCTCCCTTCAGAGGTTATCTTATGAAATCCCCTTGATGGCGCCAGTCTTGTTCACGGTGAGGAGGAGCATTAGATGGCCGTCATATTTCCGCTGGAACCGAAGAAGACCGCTTTGCTCATCTACGATGTAGTTAACGAGATGGCCGACCCCGGTGGCGCTTTCTACGATCCCTCTGTGAACGAGATACTCTCTCAGATACAGAAGCTGCTGGGAGTGTGTCGCGCCAGAGGGATTGCCGTTTTCTATACCGTTCCCGCGAACAAGGGGCGTGAAGACATGGGCCGCATGGCCGACTTCTACCCTGAGCTGGTCAGCAGGGGCCTCTTCCGGCCCGGCAGCCACGGCTCTCAGGTGCACTCCTCTATAAAGCCGGAGGCTGGTGATAGAATCATTGAGAAACCAAGGTATGGCGCTTTTCATGGCACCAGGCTTGACCAAGTACTGCGTCGCAAAGGGATAGATACCATCTTGATATGCGGCATATCCACCCAGGTGGGTTGCAGCACCACGGCCAGGGAAGCCGCCAGTCGTGACTTCAAGGTGGTCATGGTAAGGGATGCCTGTCTGTCCAGACCCATAGCCGACCAGGGCTGGGGCCCCGTAAACCAGAAGGATGTGGAGAGGGTCCATATGAGCACCCTCTCCCGTTCCTTTGCCATGGTAGCGAGCACCGACGAGGTGACAAGGAGATTGAGATGAGGCGGCGACGCTCGCCGCACGGTTATCTGAGGAGGTTGAAATGGCCGATCTAAGGGACTGGTTGCGAGAGGTAGAGAAAAGGGAAGAGGTGAAGCTTATCGAGGGGGCTCACTGGGACTTGGATATCGGTTTCCTCACCGCTTACTACTGGAAGCAATGGAGGACCTCGCCGGCCCTCATGTTCGATAAGATACAGGGTTGTCCTCCCGGCTTCAGGGTGCTGAGCAACTACGTCATGACGCCGGGCCGCATGGCGCTCACGTTCGGACTGCCTGCGGACGCGCCCGACAAGGAGATCATGGCCGCCGTGCGGCAACGGATGCCGGAATGGGAGGCAAGGTCGAAGGACTTCGCTCCCCGCCCGGTGAAGAAGGGACCGGTAATGGAGAATGTCGTCTCGGGCGACCAGGTGGACCTCTACCGTTTCCCCACTCCCAAATGGCATGAAGAGGACGGCGGCCGGTACATTGGCACGGGCTGTGCCGTCATCACTCAGGACCCGGATACCGGAGAGGTCAATCTGGGGTGCTACCGTAATATGATTCTGGACAAGAAGACGGTAGGACTGGAGATGGCGCCGGGAAAACACGGGCGGCTGCATGTGGAGAAATATCACGCTCGCGGGAAAGCCTGTCCCGTGGCGATATCTATAGGGCATCATCCCCTGATCTTCGCTCTTGCCGGTGTGGAGTTCCCCGTTCCCGAGTATCCGTTGCTTGGAGCCATCACCGGGCAGCCGGCGGAGGTCATCCAGGAGGAGATAACCGGACTGCCCATCCCCGCCGACAGCGAGATGGTGCTTGCCGGCTGGTGTCCGGCCGGGCAGAAGAGGCCGGAGGGTCCCTTTGGCGAATATACGGGCTACTACGCCAGCCAGGAGAGGGAGGAGCCCTTTGTGGTCGTGGAGCGAATCTACTACCGGAACAATCCCATCATGCTGGGCGCTCCTCCCGGGCGTCCTCCCAATGGTTTCAGCTACCTGCACAGCTTGATGCGCAGCCTGGTGCTGGAAAACGACCTCAGGAAGAGCGGCATACCGGATATAGTCGGGGTCTGGACCCACGAGGCGCCGGGCACCCTTTTTGTCACCGTATCCATAAAGCAGCGATACGCCGGCCATGCCAAACAGGTGGGACTGGCTGCTCGACATCTGGTGAGAACGGGGCTGGGTGCCCGCTACATCGTTGTGGTGGATGAGGATATTGACGTCACCAACATTGCCGATGTGCTGTGGGCCCTGACCACCAGGTCAGACCCTGAGAAGCATATAGACATCATCCGCCGAACGCGTAGCGGTGGGCTGGACACCATGATTCGCCGGCCGGCGACCTCTTTCCATGGTTCGACAGCCATCATCGAGGCATGCAGGCCGTACGAGTGGCTGAGCGAGTTCCCGAAAGCGGTGGAGTTTAGCCCCGAGGTCGAGAAGAAGATGATGGCTAAGTGGGGGAAGGTGCTGTCTTAGAAGGACCTCACCGCAGAAAGGATATTTGTAGGAGATAAAAGATAAAAATATAGTTGAGTTTACTAACCCTGTATCCCCCTCTCCTCAAAGGAGCGGGGGAAGTACTTTCTAAGAGGGCCGGACGGCCCTCTTAGACGCCCCATTTGAGACAGGCTAGCCTGTCATTGCGAGGCCCCGGCTTGGTGGGCCGAAGCAATCCGTCCCCTGCGACTGGGAGTTATCCCGATTTCATCGGGACTTCGCGGAGTTTATCCTGAGCCAATCTGGCGAAGGGCTCGCAATGACATGAGTATGCCTTAGCCTCTCCTGGCCATGAGTCGCGCGTATTCGCTCTGCTGGGCCTGGACCGCTCGGAGTTGCTGGTCGGTGAACCACTTCTTC
>JAUYGE010000168.1 GCA_030690705.1 Dehalococcoidia bacterium
AGACTTATCTGTTTGAGCAGACTCCTTTCTAAGTCTCCTGCCTGTCACAACTGATTCGGCGGTGCAGCCACCGGCGTGCTCACCGGTGGCTGCATGCTGTTGCGCCTCGGCGCCGGGGCCCATAAGGGTACTCCGCGAGAAGGTTGCTGAGATGCGCGGAAGGGAAGTATGATACGGCGAGCTTGTTCGCGCCGAGATTTCTGAGCAACACGGGAGGACACGAAATGTCATCTGACAATATCAATAACAAGAGGTACATGCTCCTGGGGCTTGCCTGGGCAATCCTGGGCGTTGCCGGCATCGGGGAGACTGCTCTTACGGTTTGGCGGGTTTGGAGCACAATACCGGGTGCTTTCCCCCGGTCTCTTATTGCGTTTCTTCCCGCGGCAATTTCCCGTCTCGCTGTTCTCCTGGCCGGCGTGGGCATCATGGCTCACAAGAAATGGGGTTGGGTTCTCGCAGTCGTCATGTCGGCCGTCCTGTTGCTCTACTCTGCTGCTGCACTTTCAGTACCGTTTTTCTATGCGAGGTTTGAGGGCGCGGGAATAGGCACAGCTGTGAGAGCGGCCATCCTGACTGCGTACTGGGTGCCGCTCAGCCTATGTACTCTGATATGGTTTTTCAGGGATCGGAGAGCCGCGAGGGATCAGCGTTGAAGAAGGCAGCGGTTAGGCCGCGCGCCCTCGCCGTGGCGTCCGCTGCCGCTGTCCTCGTTGTCAGCCTCCTGATCGTCGCGGGAAGGACGGGCTCACCTCAAGATGCTTCTGCCGTCTCCTCCGTGCTCTTTTCCGGGACCTCTAAGGGATCGCCCGACGCGCCGATAACCATCGTCGAGTATTCAGACTTCCAGTGCTACTTCTGTCAGAAATTCGCCCTGACCACCATGCGGCAGTTGGACGAGGCTTACGTTGCAGCGGGGAAGGTACGGTTCGTGTATAAGCACTTCATCGGCTACGGTGATGAGTCGCTGCTGGCAGCCATTGCTTCCGAGCTGGCTGCGGAGCAGAACAAGTTCTGGCCCTTCCACGACCTTCTGATGCAAATGCGGGCATCGCCCAAGAAGGAGGACCTGACGGCGGCCAGGTTGCGGAGCCTTGCTCAAGAGGTTGGCTTGAACATGGAGGCTTTCGATTCCGGCCTGCACTCCGGGAAATACAGGGAAAAGGTCATGCGAGATGATGCGGAAGCCAGGACGCTGGGGATCAGCGCGACCCCGACTTTCGTCATCAACGGCAAATACGGCCTGCGCGGTGGCGCGCCTTTCGAGACCTTTCGGGAGATCATAAGTGACCTTCTTGAGAAGGAGGCCAAGTGACGGGTGGGGACGGGAACGAATGAATCCGCCGCCTTGTCCGGCCGCACCACGCGGACGCTCGTGGCCGTCCTCGCCCTGGTGGGAGTGTTCATCTCCGGCTATTTGACCTACGTGGAGTTGAAGGGTATTGAACCGGTCTGTCTGCCGGAGGCCGCTTGCGATGTCGTTCTCTCCAGCCCGTACGCGCGGGTCTGGGGCGTTCCGCTGGCCCTTCTGGGCCTGCTCATGTATGCCCTCCTGATGGGCCTGGGCCTATTAGACCGAGGGAGGAAGACAGGGAAACAGGGGTTGGCTCCGGTGGGAATCTTCTCCGTGGCACTGGCGGGCACCCTGTATTCCGCCTATCTCTTCTACCTTCAGGCAGTGGAGATTCACGCCTTCTGCACCTGGTGTCTCGCGTCGGCCCTGGTAGTCTCTGCCATATTGGTACTTTCGGGACGGAGGCTGATCGTCGCGCGCT
>JAUYGE010000174.1 GCA_030690705.1 Dehalococcoidia bacterium
GCTTCAGGGCGGAACGCCGGAGGATAACGCCACCCTGGCCCGGCGTCTTCTCAAGGGTGAGAAGGGACCGAAACGGGATGTCGTTCTCCTCAACGCCGCAGCCGCCCTTGTGACCGCCGAAAAGGCTGATAACTTTGCCTCAGGCATAAAGATGGCTGCCGCGACCATCGACAGCGGGAAAGCCCTGGACAAGCTGGAGCGGTTTGTCGCCCTGACACGCAGGCTGCCCTGAGATGAGCGAAACGAACGTCCTCCAGAAGATTGCTTCCAGCACCAGACAGCGCGTTGACCGCCTGAAGAAGGAAACGCCCCTCGGCAACTTGAAGGCAAGAGTCGCCAGCGCGGAGAAACCCCTGGACTTCGCCCTGGCTTTGCAGGGCTCCGGCATCAAGCTCATCGCCGAAATCAAGAGAGCCTCACCCAGCAAAGGGCCGCTTAACCCCGACCTCGATGCCAGGGAACTGGCCGGGAGCTACGCCCGGGGAGGCGCAGCCGCCATCTCGGTGGTCACCGAACCAACTTTCTTTAAAGGGAACATCCAGGACATGACAAAGGCGAAAACAGCCGCCGGTCTGCCGGTGCTTCGCAAGGATTTCCTCCTCGAAGAGTACCAGGTCTACGAATCGCGAGCTTATGGCGCCGACGCTGTCCTGCTCATAGCCGCCCTTCATGAAGTCCCTGCCCTGCGCTCCCTCATGGTGCTGGCCCGCGACCTGGGGATGTCCATCCTGACTGAAGTGCATAATAAGCAAGAAGTGGAAAAGGCGCTGGCTGCCGGAGCCACCCTCATAGGCATCAACAACCGCAACCTGGAGGATTTCAGCGTTGACTTGAACACGACGCTACGGCTCAAGGCATTGATCCCGCCCGAAATCCCTGTGGTGAGCGAAAGCGGCATTCTCACTCCGCGAGACCTTGCCCTGCTCCAGTCCGCCGGCGTGAAGGCCGTGCTCATCGGCGAAGCCCTGGTCACGAGCCCAGACCCCGAGAGGAAAGTCAGAGAACTGCTGGGCACCCCCGCTGTCATTGCGAGGCACGAGTGAGTCGAAGCCCTGAGCGGAGCGAAGGGGCCGAAGCAATCCGTGGATGGCTGGCTGTAGACGGATTGTGGCCGGCACCACGAAGGATGAAAATGGCCTTTTTGTCATTCTGAGTTCGCGAAGCAGAACGAAGAATCCGTCCCCTTTCATGGCGTGGGGATGCGGATCCTTCGGCCTCCGCCTACAGCGGATGGCCTCAGGATGACATTTTCATAATCATGGTAAGAGTCAAGATTTGCGGCAACACCAACCTGGAGGACGCCCGGGCGGCCGTCGAAGCCGGGGCCGACGCCCTGGGATTTGTCTTTGCCTCCAGCCCGAGGCAGGTGGACCCGGCCCGGGTCAGCGAGATTATTAGTGGACTGCCGCCCTTCGTCAGCAAGGTGGGCGTCTTCGTAAATGCTGATTTTGAGGAGATAACCAGAATCATGACCGAGTGTCACCTGGACCTGGCCCAGTTGCACGGCGAAGAAAGCCCCGACCTCTGCCTGAAGCTTTTCCCCATAGCCATCAAGTCCTTCCGGGTCAAGGGCAGAGAGGTGCTGGAGCTTCTGCCCCGCTACAGGGCCAGCGCCTACCTGCTAGACGGATTCAGCCACCGCGCCGCCGGCGGCACCGGGACGGCCTTCGACTGGGACATTGCCCGGGAAGCCAAACGCTATGGCAACATCATCCTGTCCGGCGGGCTGACACCTCAGAATGTTCATCAGGCCGTGGTAGCGGTCCAGCCCTTCGCGGTAGATGTCTCCAGCGGCGTGGAAGCCCGCCCGGGGAAGAAGGACCACCGCCAGATCCGGGATTTTGTCAGGGCAGCCCAAGCAGCCACGGGAGGGAGCGAAGAGTGAGACTTCCCGACAGGAAGGGCCGCTTCGGACCCTACGGCGGCAGGTACGTGCCCGAGGTACTTGTGGCGGTGCTGGACGAGTTGGAGAGCGCCTACCGGGCCGCCCGCTCCGACGCCGCATTCCGCCGGGAACTGGCCTCTCTCTACCGCGACTATGTGGGACGGCCAACCCCTCTCTATCCCGCCCTTCGTCTGTCCCAAAAATCGGGTGGGGCCACCATCTTGCTCAAACGAGAGGACCTGGCCCACACCGGCGCCCACAAGATTAACAACGCGCTGGGTCAGGGGCTCCTGGCCCGCCGTATGGGCAAGACCAGGGTTATCGCCGAGACCGGCGCCGGGCAACACGGGGTAGCTGTAGCCACCGTCTGCACTCTGCTCAACTTGAAATGTATCATTTACATGGGCGCGGACGATATCCAGCGCCAGGAGCCTAACGTCTTCCGGATGAGGCTCCTGGGCGCCGAGGTCCGCCCGGTGACATCGGGCAGTAAGACTCTGAAAGATGCCATCAACGAAGCCATCCGCGACTGGGTGACCAATGTGCGCGATACCTACTACATCTTTGGCTCGGTGGTCGGCCCCCACCCCTACCCGATGATTGTCCGGGACTTCCAGTCCGTCATCGGACGGGAGACCAGGCGGCAGATGCTGGCCGCCTATGGCCGCCTTCCCGACTACGTGGTGGCCTGCGTCGGCGGCGGAAGCAACGCCATCGGTATCTTTCACACCTTCATCAAGGACAAGTCCGTGAGGCTAATAGGTGTAGAAGCCGCCGGTCAGGGGCTGGGAGCCGGGCAACACTCCGCCACCCTGGTGGCCGGCAGCCCGGGCGTTCTCCATGGCGCCAGGTCCTACCTCTTGCAGACGAAGGAGGGGCAGATAAAGCCCACCCACAGCATTGCTCCCGGACTGGACTATCCCGGGGTGGGCCCTGAGCACAGCTATCTCAAGGACACGGGCCGCGCTACTTATGTAGCCGTGACCGATGAGCAGGCTCTCGAAGGGTTCAAGGTTCTATGCCTCACCGAGGGAATTATCCCGGCCCTCGAGTCCTCTCACGCCATTTACTACGCCACCCGGCTGGCCAGGGATTTACCTGCGGAGCAACTGATAGTGGTCAACCTTTCCGGCCGTGGGGACAAAGACCTGGGAATTGTGACCAAGGCCCTGAATATGAAACTATGACAAGACCGTTTGTTAACAGCCATTTTAGAGGGGCGAAGCCCCTCGACTCATGTCATTGCGAGGTGCAAAGCCCGAAGCAATCCATCCTTTCCTGTCATTCTGAGCCTGACCCAGAGCATGTCGAAGGGATCAGGCGAAGAATCCGTAGCTCCAGAACGAGAGGGCGGATTCTTCGTTCTGCTTCGCGAACTCAGAATGACAAGTTGGGCGAGCTCGCAATGACAGGCACCGCCCTATGAGCCGTCTCGCCTCTGCTTTCTCCCGGCCGGGGCGCAAGGCTCTCATAGCCTACGTGACTGTTGGCTATCCCTCGATAGAGACTACTCTCGAGATCGTCCCCCAGTTGGCAAGCTGGGGATGTGATATAGTCGAGTTGGGCATTCCCTTCTCCGACCCGCTGGCGGATGGCGTCACCATCCAGGAAGCCAGCTTCCAGGCTCTGAACCGGGGAGTGACCACCCGGTCCTGCCTCCAGGTCGCCTCACAGCTCCGGAAGAAAGTGGACATACCACTGGTCTTCATGACCTACTTCAACCCGGTGATGCAATACGGCACGGAGGCCTTCTGCAAGTCCGCTGTGGAAGCTGGAGTGGAC